>NZ_JACJON010000046.1 GCF_014695585.1 Microcoleus sp. FACHB-831
GCTTAATGCCACTTATTATCATTAAGCCTGTTTATTCTGGTTTCTCATTAGTTCATTTGTACTCTTCCATCCCCTTTTGCTGATGTGTGACAGTTGTGGGTGCGGAATGTGGGATTCAACTCCAGCAACAAAATCATCACGTTCAGCCCAGCATAAACATCAACCTGGCGCTGTCCTAACTGGATTCCTTGCTTTTGCAGTTGTCGCGTCTTTTTTTGGGGTAAAGTTCCTTCGGGTATATCAACTGGTATATCAATAAATTCCCCATCGCACCAACGAAGATAGAAATTTTCCAGACGTTTGAATAGCTGCAATGCTTGAAATTGCTGATTCGCAGTTAGCAACTCCATCAGGTATTCAACAATCTCTGGCGTTAGCCCACCGTAACCCAGTAGATCGTATATTTTCCAAGCCATCTGATCATTCTTGACGATAAATTCTTCACCTTTTCTGCCCGGTTCTGTCCATTCTTCCAGGCTTTCTTTCAACCGCTGGGCAAACAAAAACTCGCTGAAACTCTTGTGGGCAAATTCTACTGATCCACCCTTATCGCCCGCAGTTGGCTGAAGGTAAAAAGCAGCCAAGGCATTTTTTAGCGCGTCATCTCCCCATCTCTCCCGTGCTTGTTGAATTAATGTAGCTGCATTTCCGTTATCCTGGATGCGCTCCTCCACCATTTGCAGCGCCGCACATTCACCGCCAGACTGCACTACACATAGCGCGGCTTCTGACAGAATGCGCGCTAAACCGTCTGTTTCCATTTTTGTCAGCTGTCGGTTTAGCGTTTTTGGACGTTGTTTAATTAGTACCCATTGCAAAGATTTTTGATAAATTAAAATTTTCGCCCTAATACTGCTGGCTCCCTCAAACATTTCAACCGTTAATTCGCCGTCTATATGCATTGCTGCTAATAGATAAAGCAATAGCGGTTCTTCTGCTAATTCCCGCACTCTATCTGGACAGCGCGAATCTTGCAAAAATTGCTGAAATGCTGAAGTCGTACCCTCTCCAAATTGTGCCGACCATTTAGTAAACCACTGCTGCTGGAGTTGGTAATCCATCGGCTGGATTTCCACTCGCTCCAGATTGTGTGGCATATCGGGTTCAATGCTGTGCAAAGCTAAGGCTCTGCCAGTAATTAAAACGCGATGCCCCATGTCTTTGCACTGTTGGCAATCCAGTTGAAATTGCCCCACTTCGCTCATAAATTCTTCTAACCCGCCGCTGGTTCTGCCCTGCATTAGCAATTCATCAAAACCATCCAACAAAAACAAATATCGCGTATTTCTATCTGTTAGCCAGCCATCATCGCTGGCAGCAAAATCGGGTTTCACTGCTTCTCGCAATGTTTGTCTAAAACTCGACTGCAATTGGGGTATATCTCGCAATAGAATTAACACGGGCGTCCAAATTGGATGCAAATTCTGTCTCACCCAATCGGCAAACATCCGACAAAAGACGCTCTTACCGCGACCTGGCCCCCCTTGGATAAACATTACGTTATCCTGGTTTTGGCTAGTGTTGAGAATACCTTTTGCCCAACTCTCTAAATCAAAAGCTGCTGCCTTTTTATCTACATCGCCCTTTTGATCAACTGGCTTAGCCTTCAGCGGTACATAAATATCTCTAAACGTGAATTCTTCAGCAAAAACTTTCTCTTTAGGTTTGGCCGCAATCTCTTGCAGATATTCCTCGATGCTCTCGTATTTCTCCAGTTCCTTGCGCCAGCCATCGCGGTACAATTGAGCCAGCGTCTTAACTGCATTCCCCGCCTCAGCTAAGGATTGATTTAGATAACGGTGGGTATTGCGAGAAACCCGCTCTGTTACAATTTCAGCCTCATTTTGATTAATTCCGGCTTGTTGCAGATTATTGGACAACAATTGATTAAAAGCTTTTGCTAATTCCGATTCATGGAAGCAGACAATCACTTCTTCAGCTTGATCCTCAGTTAATTGAAAATTTTCCAGATTTTCAGCCTGCTGTTGCAATGTTTCGGAAACATTTTTTACACTAAGCGGCGTCCAAAAGTCAGTTTTTTCTAGCAATTTTTCTAAACTTTTTAGATAAGCTAATGTAGATGCTATCTTTACGCAGTCTCCAAGGGTTCTATCCTGCTCTCGCTTGTCGTGAAAACGCTTTAGCAGCCGCGTACTAATCCACACAAACGGCAGCCCAGCTGAGACAATGGGAGCTATGGGTGAAGCCAGCGCTCCTAGACCCAGAGCGATCCCCAGATCCAACACTGTCTTACATGTCTCGGTTAAATCGGCGATCGCATCGTGTTTTCGCCCAAATAATTCCGGGACAGGAGTTTTAAACACCTTCAACACCTTCTCTAGCGTCGTTTCCATTAGTTCTTTTCCCTTAATTTCTGCGCTTGACACCTTTAATCAACAACTATAACAAGCCGATTTCTTGACATAAGATGCAAAACTCTGCAACAACCGCTTCGCTAACTTATACTTTTCTGATAAAGCAAACCTAACCCATTAACATCATTTGGTTTTAGGATTGTGGAGTTGAAGTTCTGAAACTAACTATTTGTAGGGCTTCCAAAATAAAAATCTAAAATCTAAAATCTAAAATTGCCTAAAGCCATCGCCTCTATCGCCTGCCATAATTTCCCCACATCGGTGTTTAGAAACTTGCAGAACTTTTGCAGTTCCGTTGCGATTTCTACCTCCGGGTGCTGATGACATAGTGCCTAGCCGATCTCGAAATATTGGCTCGCGATCGCTTGACACATTTACATATAATTACCGATAATGGTAGATTGTCTGTCTATTCCTGCTCGGATCAGGTTGAGACATTCCAAAAGCTGCTTGGGGCTTGGTAGTTGGTGATTGATTGTTGGTCAAAGTTAGGAGTTTTGTATAGATGCCGATTTTCTTAGGCCAAGGCGATCGCGTCTTTGGCTAGGCACTTGCAAGAGTTAAAAGTTAAAAATTTATACTCAAAACTCAAAACTCAAAACTCAAAACTCTCCCATACCCCATTTAGCTACCTGTACGGCAACCACTAGGACAATTTGATGAGTTACGCAATTATTGAAACGGGCGGCAAACAGCTGCGAGTCGAACCAGGCCGCTTTTACGAGATCGAACTACTTCACGTAGATCCAGACGTGCAAGTTACGATCGATAAAGTTTTGTTCGTTCACCACAACGACGACATCACCATCGGTCAACCATTCATCGAGGGTGCGACGGTAGAAGGTACGGTGATGCGTCACCGCCGGGGCAAAAAAATCATCGTTTATAAGATGAAGCCCAAAAAGAAAACCCGCAAAAAGCGCGGGCATCGCCAGGAAATCACCCAACTGATGATTAACTCCATTAGCATGAATGGAACGGCGATCGCTACCGAACAACAATCAGCCGCAATCCCCGCAGCTGATGAGCCAGACGCCCAAACCATTGAGGCAGACGAAGCACAACAGGCTGCTGTTAGCGTGGTAGCTGATGAGCCAGATGCTCAGACGGTTGCTGAATAATAGAGAAAGTACAAAACTTAGAGGAAATTATGGCTCATAAGAAAGGTACAGGCAGTACGCGCAACGGGCGCGACTCTAATGCCCAGCGTCTAGGCGTCAAGCGCTGGGGCGGTCAAAAAGTTAAAGCTGGCAACATCCTAATCCGTCAGCGCGGCACTAAAGTTCACCCCGGCAATAATGTAGGTATTGGCAAGGATGACACCTTGTTTGCCCTTATTGATGGTGTGGTGACTTTCGAGCGCAAAGATAGAACTCGCAAGAAGGTAAGTGTTTACCCCTTGCCCGCACCCGCCGCTGAACAAACTGAACCCGCTGTGGCTGCTGTTTAACCACCGCAGTTATAAACTTTTGTTGTGGGATCGGCAACTTGCCCGTCCCTGAGATAATAGTTCAAGAAACCCGTTTTCTCAAAGAAGGCGGGTTTCTGAGCTTTAGAAAATTCTACTTTCTAGCTAATTAACTCAAAACTCGCTTAGGGCGGTTTTAATTAAGGCTGTCGGCCAAATTCCATAAGACGCAGTAAATCAGCGTCTCTAAAAGCCGTCCCTAAAAAACAAAAACCTTGAAGCCAAGCACTCAAAACTAGATTATGTTCCCAACTCATCGCCCCCGCCGCCTCCGCACTTCACCCCATCTGCGCCGTATGGTGCGGGAGACTGTTGTTACTACGAGCGATTTAATATACCCGTTATTCGCCGTTCCGGGCGAGGGAATTGCCAAAGAGGTTAAATCCATGCCCGGAGTCTACCAATTATCGGTAGACAAAATTGTGGAAGAAGCAAAAGAAGTCTACGACTTGGGCATCCCAGCTATCATTTTGTTTGGCATTCCCGCTGATAAAGATGCAGACGCAACGGGCGCTTGGCACGATTGCGGCATTGTCCAAAAAGCTGCCACAGCCGTTAAAAGTGCGGTGCCAAATTTGGTTGTAATAGCTGATACTTGCTTGTGCGAGTACACCAGTCACGGTCACTGCGGCTATTTGCAAGTGGGGGATTTGACTGGGCGGGTGCTGAACGATCCGACCCTGGAGTTGCTGAAGAAAACAGCCGTATCTCAAGCTAAGGCGGGTGCTGATATTATTGCGCCATCTGGGATGATGGATGGTTTCGTGCAGGCAATACGAGTGGGACTAGATGAGGCTGGCTATGAAGATACGCCGATTCTTTCCTACGCCGCTAAGTATGCCTCAGCTTATTATGGCCCATTTCGCGATGCAGCCGAATCAACGCCGCAGTTTGGCGATCGCCGCACTTACCAAATGGACCCCGGCAATGTCCGCGAAGCCCTCAAAGAAATTCACCTCGACATCGCTGAAGGCGCGGATATGCTGATGGTTAAGCCAGCTTTAGCATATATGGACATTATCTGGCGCGTCAAAGAAGCAAGCAATTTGCCAGTCGCCGCATACAATGTCTCTGGCGAATATTCTATGGTTAAAGCAGCTGCTCTCAACGGTTGGATTGACGAAGAGCGAGTGGTTATGGAAACCTTAACTGGCTTTAAACGTGCTGGTGCTGACTTGATTCTCACCTATCACGCTAAAGATGCCGCTCGGTGGTTGCACAGTTAGTTTGGTGGAAGAGTTATGAGTGATGAGTTATTAATTCAAAACTCATAACTCATCGCTCATAACTTTTTCGTGCGATCGGACACCAATATCCAGCTTTTTGATTAGTAGAATGACCCAGTACTAGACTCTAGGTTATTGATGACGATGGATGACCGTCATATTCATTTTTGTCAGGAAAAATCAAAGGTTGACCTCAAGCAACTCAAGGAACTGTTTCGAGTTACTGCGTTCTGGGCACAAAATAGGCAAATTGAGGATTTAGCCATAGCGATCGCTAACAGCGATCCTGTTGTCAGCGTCTGGGATGCAGACCGCCTCATTGGATTTGCCAGAGCTACTTCAGATTGCGTTTACCGAGCCACTATCTGGGATGTCCTCATTCACCCGGACTACCAAGGTAGCGGACTCGGACGCAAGTTAATACAAACACTTCTCAGCCATCCACGCATGAATCGAGTAGAGCGCGTCTACCTGCTGACTACCTATCAACAGGGTTTTTACGCACGCATCGGTTTTGAATTTAGCAACCCAAGTACCACGATGGTGCTTCACAATAACAAGCCGTTGACTGGTTCTGTGCCTGCCTCTGTTATGCAGTCTCACTAGGCGCTAGGGGCACAGAACACTGCATCCGCGTGAAACTAGCTGGTGTTGATGCCCCAGAGCCTTCTTCTGGGGGTACTTCCACCACTTCCAATCGTCCGTGCATGACTTCGATCAGCATCTGATTCATCAACAAATTCATTCCCGTTGAGAATGCTGCCTGTTTACGGGGCTGCTCATTGTTCTCAAGCGGGAGTTGCAGTAAATCCACTGGCTCAATCCAAACGTCTGGCGGGCATTCGGCATCAATGCAGATGTTGAAATAACCCGATGTTGGTGCATTTTGTGCAGAAATCTTTATGCTCCCTTCCTGCATTTTGCTAATAGCAGCATCCACCATATTTACTAGCACCTGTCGCAGTCTACGTTGGTCTGCTTGCACGTAAATATCTGCCTCTGGGGGCGATAAGTGGAGACGCAAACTGCGATTAGTTGCTTGCAGGTGAGTCAGGTTATAAACTTCCTGCAAAACACCCGCCAAGTTCAAAGGCTGAGCATCCAATTTTGTAGTACCGTGTTCGGTTTTGGCGACACTGATAATTTCGTCTATTAAATTCATCAGCTTGATGGCTGAGGTGTTGGCTTGGGCGACAAATTCTCGCTCTTCACTTGGGTCTTCGCACAAATCGTTCAATATCAATTGATGCAGGCCAATTAAGCTACTGAGGGGCGATCGCAACTCGTGGGAACTCCGTGCCAAAAACCCTGCTTTAAACTTGCTCATTTCACTTGCCATCTGGTAAGCAAGCTGAGTTTGCTTCAGTTCCTCCTTAAGGGCATCTGTGTCTAACTCAGAGTCTTTGCTGCTTACCTCTGGCGTTAAGTTAGAAACATCGCGATCGCCCTCTTGGCTTACTGCCGCTTGTGGTGGTACGGCGACAGTATCCGGTTGGGAATCTTGGGTTACTGCTGCTTCCTTGACTATCCTACCCTCGTCAACTTTAGTGCCTTGTGGGCGTTGGTGCTGTTGTTGCCTGGATCTGCGGGGGGCTTCTCTTCCCAATACCCAGCTAATGCCAGCGCCTATTCCCAATCCCATAACCAAATATACCAAGTTGTCCCAGCTCATTGTTTTAGCTCAACCCGTTACTACCAATTCTTTATTGCGTTGCTACAAATCGAAACTTATATGCTGTGTTTTAAATGCGCTAAAGCTGGATAAATTTACAAACCGCCATCGGAAGTTAAAACTATGCCTCCCTGCCTTAAAATTTCCCAGCCGCTACCCGTCCATTTAACAACAGTCGAGGGTAAGCCAATTACTCGTTTAACAGATTCCAACTCAGCAATATCCAGCGTGAGAACGTCGGGAAACTGAGTTTCTATTTCTGCCATCGTCTGCAAGGCTGCCTCTCCGGAACGGTTAGCGCTGGTGGTGGCTAAGGGGCCAGTTTGAGCCAATATTTTCTGCGCGATCGCGCAATCGGGCACTCGCACCCCTATTGTTGTCGGATCTGCTTGATTCATAGCCAATGGTACGCGATCGCTTGCTGGCAATACCAATGTCAGCGCCCCCGGCCAGTACTTTGCCGCTATTTTCTGCCAGATCTTCTTCTCTTCTGCACTTCCCTTAACATACGGCCACAGTGCTTCTGGCGAAGCCCCCATCAAAATCAACGGTTTTTCTCTGCTTCGTCCTTTTGCAGCAAATATTAAATCTGCGCGTTCCGGTAGAACAGCCAGTGCTGGTACTGTATCTGTGGGAAAACTCGCTAAGCTACCAGCGCGTACTCCTGCTATTAAATCTGCGATCGCAACCTGCGTCATCCAAAATTTCTTATTTTTTATTTGTTATTTCTAGATTATTGTCGCTTAGCGATATTAGTAGCATTTAGTAATATAATTTTGCACCTTGCCAAGGTATAATTAAATAATGGAAATCTGTGCTTAAATAATATTTTTACAACTATTTCCATTATTGATAACATTAATCATACCAGAAAATCTAAAAATAAAAGAACCCTAGAAAAAAAGTTTTTTATAAATCTCATATATTTTTTAATTTTTAATTACCAAAAAAATCACTGCTAGGAAATTCTAAAAGATTTTAATTGAAATTGATGATAGCTAAAGCAAAGCGTTCGATGCCAGCCAAATCCTTGTGAATTTGAATCTGGCTGTAGCTACCCTGATTTTGCAGCAATTCGCTGACAATTGCTGCCTGTCCTGCCATCATTTCAATCAGCCAAACGCCGCCTGGTCGAAGATACTCTGGTGCTGTCTCTACAAGATGGCGGATACAATCCAAGCCATCTTCTCCGCCATCAAGTGCGCTGTGGGGTTCGTGGCGTACTACTTCCGGTTGCAGAGAAGGGACGATGCTGCTGGGGATATAGGGCGGATTGGACACCATACCACTGAATTTTCCTTTAAGAGAGCTTAAAGGCTCCCACCAAGACCCTTGATAAAACTGAAGGCGAGAGGCCATTCCTAGATGCTGGGCATTTTGTTGAGCGATCGCTAAGGCTTCAAGACTGTAATCGACAGCATGAATAGTAGCATCGGGGAAGGCGTCTGCAAGTCCGAGAGCGATCGCGCCGCTTCCAGTCCCTAAATCCGCCCAGTGTCCTTGTTCTAGTGGTGGAGAAACTTGGCGGCTGAAGCAGCGAACAGCAGCAATTACCAGATCAATAACTAACTCTGTCTCCGGTCGGGGAATTAACACCGCCGGAGATACAGCCAGGGAAAAATTACGCCAGGGAGTAACACCAGCAATGTATTGAACTGGCAAGCGATCGCGAATCCGTCGCTGCCACAGATCGGTTAAAACTTGCAGGGGCAGCTTTAGTTTGATTTGAGGCAAGTCTTTATAAGATTCCAAACGCAGAGCCAACCGATCGAGACCAGCCACTTCTTGCAGCAACCAGTCTACTTCAGCGATTGGGATGTCAGATGAACGCGCTGCCTCGCGAGCTTTGTGCCGCCACTGCCAGAGTTCCAGACCTGAAACAACATGGGGTTCCTGGTTCATGGTTAATAGTGAATGGGTCAAGGGTCGGGGAAAAGACGCGAGCTTATTGGCGATCGCTCCCTAGCCCTTGACGCTTGAGCCTTTTGCTGTTTACTAGCGACGTTGTTGGGGTCGAGCCTGGGCAGGGCCAGAAGCTGGGAGCGATTGCAAGAATTGCATAGACTCCCGCGACGGAATCAGCATAATGTTATTCAACTGCTGATTGTTGCTGCTCTTCAAGGTTTGAATAACACCCTCCAAAGGCACCACCTGAATCTCAATCGTACTTGCCATAGCAGGCTGTTGCTGCTTGAAGCGGTCTACCATACTTTGCAATTGCTCTTTATCAAAGAAGAAAGGAATCACAGGCTTGTTGTCCTGTTGAATCGTTAGGTATCCCTTATCCTTTCCTCCTCTAGCAGCAAAAAGCGGTACGCCTGCAAATTGCTGTACTTTAGGATCGCTCTGGCGTAGCAGTGTTACTGCCGATTGCACTTGCTGCTGCACGGGCACGTAAGCAAAATCTAGAGCGTCTTTTTTATCTTTATTTGCTTGAGCGAGTTTGTAGACCTCTGCCAGCGACACTGGTACCACTTTGACTGTTTTAGCCAAATCGGGCTTTTCCTTGTTCAGTCTGTCGATAAAAGCCTGAGCATCCTTCTGGCTGATAAAGACGCCTGCCACTGCCCCTTTCTTAGGCCCATTATCCACAGAAGCAACCAGGGGCGCTCCTTGTGCATCTGTAATTGTAAACACAGGCACTGGTTGCAACTTTGGTATGATCTGAGCTTCTGGCAATGCCACCGCCGGCATATTGCCGAGCAATGATGACCCCATTAGGGTAGTGCCAAGTAGACCCAGTGTTGCGCTCCAGCGAACCAATGATTTCTTCATAATTTCCTCAGTGTTTAACCTTGATTGCTTTGTACTACCAGAATAGATTTAGATTGTTGTCAGACCTTCCGACTTTTCTGATGTGCTGCTGCCGACAACCCCCTAGCTATCAGTACTTGATGAAGATATACCCGTTCCTACGAGTCAAAGATTGTTCCCACATTAACTTTATCGGTTCTGTTGTTATATGACGACAAGCTAATGTAGATACTTTAACTCCCTAGTTACAAAGTCGTTGCAGAGCCTTGACTATTTCTTAGCAGAAAGATGCACGACCTGTAAAAGAGAATTACTCTAGATTTTTGCTTTTCCAGGGCTGTGTGCTTTCTATGACTCGGTGAGCAAGGTAAGAGTTCCGGGCAGCGTTGTATCTACATCAATTTGTTGCGTCTCAGACATGGCAGTTGTTCTACAGGCTGCGAGGCACCTCACTTAGTCTAACTGTGGCTCTTCTTGTCTCAACGCAATCAATTTTAGAGAGCATTTAGCAAGAATAATTTTGATGTTTGACTAATTAACCATTAATGATTACGCGATCGCCAAAATACTTACAAATTTAACACTAGCTTCTTCGCTTAAGCTCACGCTCTTCAGCATCACATTTGTCTAAACTTGCCTATAAAATCCTTCAATTGTGGTTGGGAGTGTAAATGATACTGTGGCAGTGGGATTTTAGAAATGGGGTTAGCTTTTTGATTATTTACGCTCTCTTGATGTCGCAAGCGCAGATTAATCTAAGCGATTTAATTTCTCCGAGCAAAACCTAAGCTTGTCAACGGCGATCGCTCGTTAAACCTGGGGGCACCCCCAAGCGAAACTTGAGAACTTTTTTAACCAATTAAATCGGGATGACAGGATTTGAACCTGCGACATCCTGCTCCCAAAGCAGGCGCGCTACCAAGCTGCGCTACATCCCGTTGCTATTTCTCAATTATAGCTTATTTTTTAGAGTTTATCCTTAATATTATGAAATCCTAACAATTAGTCGGGATACCAAAACATTCCCTTAATCCCTTCCGGGTCGGACATAAAGCCCAAACCCCGGTAGAAATCGACAACTTGAGGATCGGCGAATAAAGTAATGTTGCTTATATCTTCGCTCCGCAGCTTCTTAATCGCATACTTCATCAGAGCCTTCCCCAGACCTTTGCCCTGGAAATCTGGGTGAACCACGACATCCCAGAGAGTGGCATTGAAGGCATGGTCGGAAGTTGCACGGGCAAAGCCAATCAGACGTCGCTGCGTCCCCCGCTTTTGCCACATTGTAACGACAAGGAAGCTATGTTGAATTGCTTTTTTAACCTTACGGAGGGGGCGGCGCGACCAACCAACGGCATCGCACAATTCTTCGAGTTCGTACAGGTCGATTTCCCGTTCCGTGCTAAAAAATATGCTCGGGCCATTTTCAGTGCGATCGCTCGTACCTTCAACAGCGTCTTCACCCACCTGCGTCGCATTTGACGGGGTGGTTGCCTCAGAACCGCTAAACAAGCTTTTCCAAAAACCCATGCAGATGTGGTTAAGATATTGACACTTTCCCGTACCCAACGGGCGGCGGGCTTCCCAACCTTATGTCCTCGGCAATAATAACACAATTGCCCCCTCATATGGTCACGCTCTTAAAGGATATAGCACGGGGAGTGGGTGTTGGAGTGAAAAATTGCAGGGGGCAATAGTTTCAGATTTTATGGAAAAAACTTCCACTCGTCTGTTTACACGTCATTACCTGATGGCTAAACTACCAAGCCTTTATCCACTTGGCTTTTGTGCATTTTAATGACTACTTTCAGTCCAATTTACCTTTTACTGAATTGTCTATCCATTAAAGCCCGTGCTTGCTAGATTATGGGATTTCCTGATACACAGGAGCTAGGGCTTTCAAAAAGCTATCCGCAGCTACCTGGGACTTTACTAGGTCATAGAGACTTAGAAGTAATGAATCATAACCTTACTTCATTTTTCTTCTCTTTTCTATGTTTTTCACAAATGGCTACAATGCTTAAATTAGACATACTAGACGAACGGGAGTTTATAACCCCTCACCTCAATTGCGGCTCTATTTTTGAGCCAATCCAGTATCCCCATAATATTTTGAATAAAACAGCCCCTAGAAAGTCTATTGCAAAGACGACAACAACTCGGTCATGCTTCCCAACATTTTTACCTAACCAAGCATTTGCGGGAGTCAAACCCTAAAAATTGCTCTTCAAGGTTTCCATACGAAGCCGAGCGCTTTCAGCCATGTAGATATAAAAATTATACTATCCCTTCTGAAGCGAGATTCTTAGGCTCAGGGGCAAACACCTGTGAGCCTGACGAACCCCATGCATCCGACTAATAGAGAAAGCGCTTTTTTGTCGAACTGTATGGGAGAGTTTAGCTAAAGGGTATTTGGCTCTGTTTTATTATGCGTCTAACCAGGCTAGCGAGTCTTACCCCCTATTATGGCTACGGGTTTGAAATCATCGACACTGGAACTCCTGAAGCGATTTAATCGGTCGTTTCCTCAGTTCTACGAGCAGTTTGTCAGCAGTGAGATCCAGTTACAAAACCTCAGACTAGCCTATCGGCTATACAAAACTCAGCGAGCCGTGATTGAGCTGAAACCTGAAGGCAGCAAAAGTGCCCTGCATTTTGCTTACCGCAACCAATCTTTTCTCCTGAGTGATATTTTTGGCGTACTGGCTGCCTATGGGCTGACAATCCACAGTCTTAGCCTATATGGTCAGATCACGCCACCCATGCTGGTATTTATCAAACTCGTTGTATCTCGTGGTAGCAAAGCACTAACAGACAAAACAGCAGAAAATGTCTGCCGAGCAATTCGGGAAGCTCTGGCAGGGCGGTTTGAAGTGGAAGAGATGCTGGCGGTGGAATTTAATCTCGACGCTGGTTTAGAACAGGTAGAAACAGAATTTTATGTAGACCCCGTTTTCCATCTTCCAGCACTATTAATCGAGGCAGACAACCAGCCTGGTCTGTTTTATAAGGTAATGTACGCTATCTGGCAAGAGGATCTGCTGGTGGTAAATGCCAATTTGCTAGTCTGGCGGGGGCGAACCCGCCTGATTCTCTACCTACTGGGGCCGAATGAAAGCGTTATTCCCGAATATCTAGGTCAAAAAATTGCTGAAAGCGTCAGGCAGCGATTGTTAGGACGACGGTTTTAAAGACTTTGAGCGGAGCCTGTGACGCAAAGCCTGTCGTGGTGGGGACTTTTATCTGAAGACTCCAAAACTGTAATTTCTTTCGTGTTAATTGGAAGCAAGACTTTTCAAAACGCCTGCGTCCCTAACCGGGATAGGATTTAATTATGGCAACCGTAGATATCCAGGGAGTTCCGCACGCTTACGAGTTGACGGCTCCAACCTCCTCTCCCCATGTTTTAGTATTCATACACGGCTGGCTCTTAAGCCGTCGGTACTGGCAACCCCTAATTGACCGCTTATCGCCGGATTATCAATGTCTGGCTTACGACCTGCGGGGGTTTGGTGATTCCCAGCTTTTTAAGGCTTCTAGGTTAGAAGGTTTGGGAATGTCGAAGCAGCCAGAAGCGATATTGCCTTCAGACAGTGTTGCCGAACTTTTGGCGTCACTATACACGCCCGCTGCCTATGCCGGAGACTTGGGCATTTTGTTGCAGGAGTTGAATATTTCTAGTGCTTGGCTTATAGGTCACTCTTTAGGTGGCACTATTGGTCTTTGGGGAGCTTCCCTTCTGCCTGAGTGTGTTAAGGGAGTGGTGTGTGTTAATGCTGGCGGTGGTATTTACATTAAGGAAGGGTTTGAGAGGTTTCGGGCTGCGGGTCAACAGATTCTTAAATGGCGTCCTCGTTGGTTAAGGTATGTGCCTGGTATGGATTTGCTGTTTGCACGGGCAATGGTGGCGCGTCCTTTAGCTCGTTCTTGGGGACGGCAACGTGCGATTGATTTTGCGATCGCTCACCCGGACGCGGCGCTGGGGACATTACTCGATTCTACGACTGAAGCTGAAGTCAACCGCTTACCCCAAATTGTGTCCCGGCTAAAACAACCTGTTTATTTCATTACCGGAGTTAAAGACACGGTGATGGAACCTAAGTATGTGATGCATTTAGCTAGTTTTCATCCGCTGTTTCAAGGCTGTGGCGATAATGTGATTCAACTCCCTGACTGCGGACACCTGTCTATGCTTGAACAGCCAGATGCAGTCTCCTGTCACATCCGCACCTTTCTCGCAGCTCATACATCTTAAGATTGACTTTGTGAACCTCATAGTTCGCTCAAATATTTTTCTATTTTAGGTTTATTTACTCACCCTTTATTTTGGGTTGCCGAAAAAAGCTAGTAGGAATTTTTATTAATATATTTATAATATATAATACATAAAGTATTCTTATTTTCATTGGCAGTTTGCTTTGCCTTAGTGCGTGCAGCAGGGAGGGTTAAGTTAAGGTTAAGGGCGCGTCTTAAACTAAGGCTTTACCGCTTGGCGAAATCGTGTCTGACAAACGTTATTTTTTATCACTGCCTTAACCCAGCATCCCCTAGCAAACCCAATTTCCCCAACTATAAAAATGCTAAATCAAAACCTAAATTACAGCTTATATAAAACCTATAAGCGCTACTAAAAATTACCAAAGTTGGGGAGTACTGGTGCTATGCTAATAGCATTAGATATTACTCGCTTGTCTAGCATAAATTACTTATTCATGCTAGAAAAAAAGATGTAGAGCGTTTGAGTTTTGGGCGAACTTCATGACGGAAGGTGACAAATGCTGATTAGAGGAAATTGTTCACCACACTTAAGGCAGATTTTGTAAGCTACCCTTCAAGTTAATATTCTTAAGGAAAACGATGGGGATCGCAAGCAAATTGCTCTTTCTACTAGCATGGCATAACAATTGCGATCGCGCTTATTGACTTGATGAAAAGCTCGTGTCAGCAGACACGTTTAGAAGTAAGGAACTAATGAAGTTAATGGATACCTTTATCTCTCAGGAAGCTAACGTGGAAGAAAGCCAGACCATTCAAATATCCTTAGAGTTTCCGGACGAGCATCTGGTTGCTATTTCCGACGCAGCAGATATGATAGCTTGCGAGTGTCCTAGCTATTTGGTTCGACTTTTAAAAGAGGTTAGAGAATTTCGCCGTTACACAACAGAATGTATAGAACGCTTTCCTAACGATACTGCTACTCATGAATGGCTTGCCAGTCGGGCAAATCAAGTGGAAGTGCTGCTGTCTCTAACAATTTATGAGCTATTAGAAAAAGAAAATCTTGTAGAGAATTATAATCAACTGAATTTGAAACGCCTTTCAGAAAGAAACCGCGCGATCGCTTTAGAGGAAATTATTTCCTAGTTTCTGCGTTGCAAGCAATCAAACCTAATTGTTATAGCGGTTTGCAGTTGAGTTAGAGACACCAAAACTAAGGGAATGCGGTCATGGATCTGTAAAGGTGAAGCGGGCGCTGTAAAAATCCCTATTAGGGATTGAAACAGGGATTGAAACATAGGGGTTGAATCGATAAAGGCGCTAGTTCATCTGGAAAGGCAACGCGATCGCGTTGCCTTTCCATGTTGTCAGAGGTAGAAAGTCGCAGATAACAGCAGCAATTAGCCAGTATTTAAACAGAAGCCTGGTAAAGCTGCATTACATCCGTAATAGCAAGGCGAGATTGTACTCCCAGAGTTAAGGGAGAAGTATGGCCTCGACTTAGATGGTCAGATGCGGCACAACCGATCATAGCGGCATTGTCGGTACAGAACTTGAGGGGCGGGAATAGCACCCGCAGGTTGCGATTGGCACCCGCTGCTTGCAAGTGCGCCCTCAATCCGCTGTTAGCCGCGACGCCGCCGCCTACAGTAATGGTAGAGAGGTTATAGTCGCAAGAACAGGCGATCGCTCTTTTGGTGAGACTTCGCGCTACACTTTCCTGGAAACTCGCCGCTATATCCCTCACAGGCAGCCCCTCACCGCCCTGCTGCTGTAACTTTTGTACTAGCCGCAAAACTGCTGTTTTTAAACCACTAAAACTAGAATCATACGGATGATAGCCGCCCCCTGGTAGTCCAACATTGCCCTCCGGTAAGGGAAAAGCTCGCGCATCTCCTTCTCGCGCCAGCTTGTCAATGACTGGGCCACCAGGATAACCCAGATTTAACAACCGCGCTACCTTATCGAAGGCTTCACCCGCGGCGTCATCGCGGGTTTCTCCTAGCGTTTGGTACACGCCACAATCTTTGACATAAATAAAGCTAGTGTGTCCGCCAGAAACCAGCAGACACAAAAAAGGCGGCTGTAAGTCTGGTTCGCTCAGGTAACTGGCATATATGTGACCTTCGAGGTGATGGACGCCCACAAAAGGCTTCTGGTGGACAATGGCAAGCGTTTTAGCAGCAGTTAGACCTACCAACAGCGCCCCTACTAAACCAGGGGCACAGGTTGCCGCAATGCCGTCAATTTCTGCCCAGTCCATCTGGGCCTCTTGGAGTGCCTCAGCTACACAATCGTTAATAGTCTCGACGTGTTGACGAGAAGCCACCTCTGGCACAACGCCGCCATACTGCCGATGCACAGGGATTTGTGAGGCAACGATGTTACTGCAAACTTTACGATTGTTAACAATAGCCACCGCAGTTTCGTCACAACTTGTTTCAATTGCTAAGACTGTCGCCATTCACTGGTAAGTTAATCTATCGATACATGATTGCTTTCGTACAAACAAGCACAGTGTTTTGTACAAAAAAATTTTTGTTTCGTAACAAAAGGAAACAATGCTATGCGACGATTGTTGGCTTTAATTATTGCTGTTGGTGTGTGGATGAGCTTTGCCCCAGTTGCATCTGCTAATGATGTATCTGGGCTAGTGCGTTGTAGTGATTCGCCTGCCTTCCAAGAACGGGCTGCTAATGCCCGTCCTACCAGCGGCGGCGACCCCGATTCTGCAAAACACCGTTTTGAGCGTTATTCGCAGGCATTCTGCGGCCCAGAAGGTTTACCGCACTTGATTGTGGATGGTCGCCTTAATCGTGCTGGGGACTTTATCATTCCTAGCATTCTGTTCCTGTATATTGCAGGTTGGATTGGTTGGGTAGGTCGCGCCTATCTGCAATCCGTTCAAAAGGAAGCTAATCCAGAATTGAGAGAAATTAAAATCGACGTTCCTCGGGCGATCCCTATCATGCTATCTGGCTTCACTTGGCCTTTGGCAGCTACTAAAGAATTCCTAACTGGGGAATTATATGCCAAAGACAATGAAATCCCCGTTTCACCGCGCTAGTTCAGCCTTATTAGTTAAGTAGTTTTGGAGAACGATTCATGCAATTGAAGTATTTCCTGACATATCTTTCCACGGCGCCAGTGCTTGCCACCGTATGGCTGTCACTTACAGCTGTTCTGTTGATCGTGATTAACTACTTCTACCCCGATCTGCTTTTCCATCCTATGCCGTAAAGCTGATGCGGTTTAGGGTCAAGTGAATCCAATTTTAGATTTGGTCTTCAATGCAAAATTGAAAATTTAAAATCAAAATTGGACGGGTTAGTGCTAAGTGAAAATAAGAAACTCGCGATTGTTGAAAGTTGTAGGACTTATCCCGCACGATTGGCAGCGCGAGTTTCTGCCTTTTTGTAGCGACAAGATTCAGCACAGTGTATAGAATTAATTAATTTTTCTAAAGATACACCCAAAGACTGGGAATTAGGCTACGAAGCTGCCTTAAAATAATGCCACGACTGCATATAATTGGGAAAAAAAGTTATGCAAGTGCAAGCGATTAGCGACTCTAAAGATCGGCCAAGAGATCCAAGGAATCAAGAGGTTGTCCACGTAGCTGGCGACCCACAAAACGGGAATTTAGCGACACCGATAAATTCTTCGGGGTTCACAGAAGCTTACATCAATAACTTGCCCGCCTATCGCAAAGGACTATCACCCGGACGCCGGGGGCTAGAAATTGGTATGGCTCACGGTTATTGGCTGATTGGCCCCTTCGCCAAGCTAGGACCATTACGGGATTCAGATGTAGCAAATCTGGCTGGTTTATTGGCAACAGTTGGTTTGATTGTCATTTTAACGATTGCGTTATCTCTATACGCTTCTAGCAATCCTCCCCAACCAGTGGCAACTATTACTAATCCCCATCCTTCTGACTCCCTTTCAACACAGGAAGGTTGGAATGAGTTTGCTAGTAATTTTCTGATTGGTGGAATTGGCGGCGCTGGCTTTGCTTACCTGCTGATTTCTAATTTGGAAGTTCTCCAGAGCATCTCTAGCAATTTATTTAACTAGAGACAATCTGGTTATTGCTAAATCCTCCCTTGGATTTATATAAATGCCCCTGTCCTGAGTCGCAGTTAGGATAGGGGCATTTATATTGGAGTTGTTAGTTTTTATAAAAATGGCGATCGCGCATGATGGCAATGTCCACGATGCTTGCTTAAAAATTGCCATAGCCGGGAACCGTGCAAGCCTCCCCAAGAAGCGTCCAGGCGCCTGCGACATTACTAACCATAACGTACTTAAGTTATAAATCTGAGTTTAATAATTAGTAACCCATGCCGTGCGGCAACTAATAAAAATTAAGCTAGAAATCCTATTAAACCTAAAATTCATAACCGCAGACGGACTCCGAGTTGGGGGATTTATCTCTTTAGTTTGGTGTAATACCTTGCCTGTAACTGTTAGAGTGACCCTAGATAAAAATTTGCAACAGATAGGCGTTCAGCCTTTTTAACAAATCGGAGATTATGGCTATGACTGAAAACAAACAACCTTTAGATAAGCAAGACGAAAATGCTGACCCAATTAACGAGCAACCCGAGGAATTGTCAGGAGGCCCAGGCATAGGTGCTGGCCTAGCTGGAGCAGCGATTGGCGGGGTAGTCGGTGGTAGAGTTGGCGGAGTGTTTGGTGCAGTAGCGGGCGCAGTAGCGGGCGCTTTGGCTGGTAGGGGTACAGCTGAGGCTGTTAACCGCACCGTAGACGGTGTAGTGGATGCAGTAAACACTGTAGCTGAGGGCGTCACCCACACTGTAGAAGGTGTAGGGGAGACTGTAAAGCATACCGCTGAGGATGTCAAACCATCTGTAATAGGTATAGTAGACGCCGTTAAGGATACCGTGGAGGATGCCAAGCCCTCTGTAATAGGTGCAGTAGATGCAGTCAAGGATACAGTTGAGGATGTCCGGCCATCTATAAAAGATGTAGCGGAAACTGTCAAGGATACAGTTCAAGAGGCCAAGCCATCTGTTGTAGAAACAGTAAGGGGCGCAGCTGAGGAGATCAGGCCAGCCGTTCGGGGTGTAGCCCAAGAGGTACAGGGTGCGGTTGACGATATCCGGCCATCTATCAAAGGTGTAGCCGAAGCCGTTAAGGGTACAGCTGAGGATGTCAGGCCATCTATCAAAGGTGTAGCCGAGGCTGTCAAAGATACAGTTGATGAGGCCAAGCCATCGGTAGTAGACGCAGTAAAGAGTGCATCGGCTGATGCCAAGTCAACTGTCAAAGATGTAACCAACCAGGTAAAGGGCGCGGCTTCGGATGTCCGACCCTCGGTGGTAGACGCAGCCAAGAGTGCATCGGCTGACGCCAAGTCAACTGTCAAAGATGTAACCGACCAGGTAAAGGGCGCGGCTTCGGATGTGCGGCCTGCTGTAACTGATGCAGCCAAGAGTGCATCGGCTGATGCCAAGTCAACTGTCAAAGATGTAACCGACCAGGTAAAGGGCGCAGCTTCTGATGCACGGCCTGCTGTAGCAGACGCAGCCAAGAGTGCATCGGCTGATGCCAAGTCAACTGTCAAAGATGTAACTAACCAGGTAAAAGGCGCAGCTTCAGAGGCGCGGCCATCTGACAATATCCTTGCCCAGCCACCCCAAAGACGGGTAGTTGCAGACAAGAAGCCGATGGAGACTGGTGATGTTGGCCTTGGGAAGCAAGTTGAACCTGACACAGGCAAAGCATCAATCCCACTAGAGATTGTCGATCGACGCAGCAAGCCTGTAGAGGCTCAAAAGCCAATAACTCCTACTGACAAGGACTTACCTTTAGGCTAAGTTGCTGGGGTGAATTCCTAGCTCAGGCTGATTAAAACTAGGGCTTAGAACCGTTTATAAAGGGTGGGTTATCAATATAACCCACCCTTTGCCATAAGGGGGCGATCGCGTAATATCTCTATGCTTGTAAAATTGATAATGAGAAGGGGCGATCGCGCTTTAAATTTGTTTTTTATAAAGTGCGATCGCGTAGTATTTACTTACCTGCAAAATAGATAATCAGAAGGGGCGCTCGCATCGGGCCTGTTTTTAACTATAATTTTCAAAAATGTTAAGTAGACATTGCCCATTCTACAGACTACAGCAGACCTTCGTCAGCATCAGCAGGAGGTTCAATTCCCAAAAATTCCCTGTATATCCTATCTTTGTATTCCCTACCAATTTCGTTGACAGCATCAATGAATGATTGGTAAGTACCCAAACCGCCTATCTTCTCCCAAAACTGATCCCCTATAAGAACTACTTCATCTTCTTGCATATTGAACCATCTGCCGGGAAAACTCCAAGCATAATTTTCTTTGCACCCGTATGGGTTATATGGCAACGCATAGTATGCTCCATCAACTTTTAGTGGCTCCATACTGTATAGTTTTAGTATTTTTTCTTTACTAACTTTTGTTTGATCGCTATTGGGAAGAGGAGCTTTAAGCTCAAAAGCATACTTTTTATTATTAGTTCTATCCTCAGCGTAAACATCACAAACTACAGAAACGGGTATGTCTTCGCCATCTCCATCTAGAATGTAAGCTAACTCAGTATCCCAATCTGGTTTGATTCTTTTTTGTCCTCCAACTGCGTGTTCTAGCCTGTTAAGCACTTCTTGAATCCGCCTCAATCTCTCGGCTTTTACTGTTCCATGAATGCTATGGTTTATAGCGCCATATCCTATCCCTTCGTTAGCTGCAACCACAGCTAAGGTTTCCCATGCTGAACCAAAGGGTGTGACAAACCTTCTCTCAAAATGAGAACCTTTGAATATTTCATCAGGAACTAAAGCTGCATAAAGAGGCTTTTTAGCCCGATGATCTTCTTTAATAAAAGGATCTTTGAGCAAAACATTGTGCATAACTCTATCCATCATTTTTTTTATAACTGCTTGGATTGCAGCTTTCATCTGCTGCTGGTCAGCCATATTTAAAACTTCCTCGTATTGCCACTACTTTGCTATGTTTTACCTATACTTCAGCGTTTCCGCCAGATAAATACAGACTCGTAAAACTCACCAGAACGTCTTCCCGTCCTCCTGTTGACATGACGCTGAACAATAGCCTCTACTTCTACACCGATAAAATCAGCTATTTGACCGTAAAGATTAGCTTTGTCACCCGCTATTACAATCAAACGGCTGCCTGCTGGCATAGAATCAAGCGCATTACGGAATACTTCTGAAATGTCTTGTTGGTACTGTCGTTGCGCTTTCTGGCTAGAACCATTAGCCGCGGCTCCAATTTCCCGTTCGCGTTTATCTTCCAACCCTAGTAAGTGGTAGGCGTAAGCGTGTTGTTCGTGGTAGTCAATTAAACCGACATAAGGGGGACTGGTGATTACCCCATCTATTGGGGGAGGTGCAGTTTTACGGCTGTCAGCGTGACAGGCGATCGCCACTGCATCCGTGCGTCTGACTGAAAACTCTTCGAGCCTTTTAATAGTATCAAGGCTATATCGCTTCAAGAATTTTAATGCTTCTGTGGTGGGTTGGCATAACCTCGAATGTTTATAACACCAGTAAGGCTCTGTCTGGGGATTTTTGGGAAAATCTAAATCAAAGTGCGTAGTCAAACGAGCCGAACGAGCCGAACGAGACAGTATTATTTTCAGTAAACTTTGATACTCATAACCTTCAGACTCAATCAATTGACGATAGACTAATAACTCCCGACGAGCTTGCGGTGCAAACCACTGCTGAAGATACGGATCATCTGTTTCTTTCAAAAGCCAAGTTGGTGAACTTTCTTCCCATATGCATAATTGTTGGGATTTTGGCTGGCTTATGTCACGAGTTTTATTAAAAATATCCATAACTTCCTTGCGGACTTTAACTAAGTCATACTTTGCTGTTTTAGTACGAGTAAGAAGTACGTTAAAAGCCGATACATCATAACCAATAGAATTAATTCCCAACTCATTAGCTTGAACCAAAGTTGTACCTGAGCCACAAAAAGGATCTAATACAGTTTGTCCAGGACTAAAGTATTTTCGCAGAAATATCTCAACTAATTGGGGGATAAACTTACCTAGATATGGATGAAGCCTATGAACGTGTTTTGTCCGTTCCTTTTCAGGTAACTCTTTCTCGCGCCAGTTTAAATTTAAATTTTCTAAATTCGTATCTTTTGTAACTTCACTTGGCACAGTAGTTAAATCTGCACGCGAATATAATGCTACACGTTCTTCTTCATTTGTCAGCATCACGTTAACTTTTCAACGGTTAGATAATGGTCAAAATTTCCGGCTCCATAGATCATATACCGCGAAGCTCCGTCCGCGCCACTTTGCGATCGCTGCTCCTTTATACACCATTGACAATTTTGTAGTATTTTTGTAGTATAAAGATAGTTGCTCAAGTGGCAAATATCTTTTCATCGCTCTGGTAAGGCAGAGTATTGTCCTATGATTCCCCGAAAACGCATCCGTAATATTGGAATTTCTGCTCATATCGACTCTGGTAAAACAACACTAAGCGAGCGGATTCTTTACTACACGGGCAAAATTTACAAAATTGGGGAAGTAAAAGGTAGCGGAGATACTGCCACGCTGGACTACATGAAGCTTGAGCAAGAAAAAGGTATCACCATCACTTCAGCTGCTACAACTTGCATCTGGAATGATATCCAAATCAACCTAATCGATACCCCCGGACACGTAGACTTCACAATTGAAGTAGAGCGTGCTTTGCGAGTTCTGGATGGCGCAATTATGGTGCTGTGCGCCGTTGCTGGAGTTCAGTCGCAATCCATCACAGTCGATAGGCAAATGAAGCGCTATCGCGTGCCGCGTATTGCCTTCATTAATAAGATGGATCGTGCGGGTGCAAATCCGTTCCGAGTTGTGCAAGCGCTTAGGGCCAAATTAAATTTAAATCCCCTACTCCTTCAATATCCAATCGGCAGCGAGGATAACTTTGTTGGCGTTATCGATTTAATTGAGATGACAGCAAATTACTTTGAAGGAGCAAAAGGCGAAAATCGCGTTAGCCAGCTTATTCCCGAACACCTACAAGATGAGGCAAAAGAGGCACGAGTAAAGATGCTCGATCGGCTTTCCATGTTTTCAGAAGAAATGATGGAAATGCTGCTTGAAGGCAAAGAAGTTCCCAAGGAGATAATTTGGACAACTATTCGCAAGGGAACTTTAAGTCTTGAGTTGACACCAGTTCTTTTAGGTTCTGCCTTCAAAAATAAGGGCGTTCAGAACCTGCTCGATGCTGTAGACCTTTATCTGCCATCTCCAGAAGATCGGGAAGTAGTAACGGCAATTGATATTAGCACTAAGGAGAAAGTTAATGTCTACCCAGATAAAGACGCAAATCTTGTTGCTTTGGCGTTCAAAATTACAGATGATGCGTTTGGTCAACTGACTTATACTCGCATCTATTCCGGTACGCTGCGCGAGGGAAAACGGATCTACAACACCCGCACTAACCAACGGTTTCAAGTCAGCCAAATCGTGCAGATGCATGCCAACAAACGCGAACACGTAGAAAGTGCAGCGGCTGGAGAAATTGTAGCTTTGCTTGGTGTGGATTGCGCTTCGGGCGACACATTTTGCTCGGAAGGAACAAACCTTTCTCTAGAGCAAATGTTTGTACCAGAACCCGTAATTACCTTAGCGATCGCGCCCAAAAAACGGGACGATGCCGATCAAATTTCCAAGGCGCTTAACCGCTTTATGCGAGAAGATCCCACCTTCCGAGTCAGCATCGATCCCGAATCTAAGGAAACATTGATATCGGGAATGGGCGAACTCCACCTGGAAATTTACATCGAGCGAATTAAGCGCGAATACAACGCGGAAGTCTACGTCGGTGCGCCAGCAGTAGCCTATCGCGAAACAGTCTCTCAATCGGCAAGTTTTGATTACAAACTCAGGAAACAATCAGGAGGAAGCGGTCAATATGCTCATGTAATTGGTCGTATTGAAGCTTGTGAAGAACCTTTTGTGTTCGAGAACCGAGTTGTCGGCGGTGCGATTCCCAAGCAATTCATCCCTGCTTGCGAAAAAGGCTTCCGCGATGCTATAGAAAGCGGACTTTTAATTGGTTATCCAATTATTGGAGTCAAAGTAATTCTAGAAGGCGGTTCTTACCATAACGTTGATTCTTCGGAAATGGCATTCCGGGTTGCGGCGAAGCAAGGATTCCAACAAGCATGTGCCAAAGCGACGCCGATTATTCTCGAACCAATTATGCTTGTGGAAGTGGAAACACCAAACGATTTTGTAGGACGGGTGCAGGGTGATTTGTCGTCTCGTCGCGGCTTGCTGCTGGGTTCGCAGACGATAGAAAATTATGCCGCAATCCGTGCTGAAATACCGCTTGTGGAAATGTTTGGTTACTCGACACCGCTGCGATCGCTTTCTTCGGGGATGGCTAATTTCTCTATGGAGTTCGCTGACTACAGACAGGTTCCCGCCAGCGTTCAGCAGCAGCTAATTGCAGACGCCGCCAAACTGCGCGGCTAAACCAAATGTAGGGGCGCTATCCAAGTAGCCCCTACTTGGTTTTTTTACAGGCGATCGCGTTGGTGCTTTCATATCAATGCGGTTGATTGCTTAAGATCGCAATTTTCGACGATTTACCTTCAATCAAAAATCAAAAATCAAAAATCAAAAATTGATGTCACGCGCTACGCGATCGCATTTATCCTGAATAAGAGTTGGATAAACGGAGACTTCTAATTCATGGCGCGTCTGGCACTGCTGAGTGTATCTGATAAAACTGGGCTAATTGAATTTGCCCGCAAACTGGTTGAAGAATTTGGGTTCGATGTCATCAGCAGTGGTGGAACTGCCAAAGCACTCAAAGAGGCAGGGATACCAGTTACTAAAGTTTCCGATTACACTGGTTCTCCAGAAATTTTAGGAGGACGAGTCAAAACCCTACACCCCCGGATTCATGGCGGTATTTTAGCGCGTCGCGACGAACCTTCGGACGTAGCAGATTTAGAAAATCAGCAGATTCGCCCCATCGATCTAGTCGTTGTTAATCTGTATCCCTTTGAGCAAACTATTGCTAAACCGGGTTGTACCTTAGCAGACGCAGTTGAGCAGATTGACATAGGTGGCCCTGCTATGCTGAGGGCATCTGCAAAAAACTTCAAATATCTGACAGTTTTGTGCAACCCCGTGCAGTACGACGCTTACTTGGAGCAGTTGTACAAGCATGGGGAGGCTCCATCTTTCGAGTTCCGCAAAGCCTGTGCCCAACACGCATTTTCGCACACGGCGACTTATGACACTGCGATCGCTTCTTACTTGGTAAGTCAAGAGGAAGAAACAGCCAGCGATTTACCAGAACACTTTACAATTTCCGGTAAACAACTGCAATCTCTACGTTATGGTGAAAATCCCCATCAACCAGCAGCATGGTATCAAAGTGGGACGGCGAAAAGTGGCTTTTCTGCTGCTACTAAATTGCAAGGGAAGGAACTTAGTTACAACAACTTAGTAGATTTAGAAGCAGCACGGCGAATTATTGCTGAGTTTCCCGATACGCCAGCAGCGGCTATTCTTAAACATACTAATCCCTGCGGTGTCGCTTTGGGGAATAGTTTATCGGAAGCTTACGAAAAGGCTTTCAATGCTGACTCTGTTTCTGCGTTTGGCGGAATTGTGGCGTTGAACCATCCTATCGACGCGGCTACTGCAACACAGTTAACCAAGACATTTTTGGAATGTATTTTAGCGCCTGGTTGTGACGCAGAAGCACAAGAAATTATGGGTGCTAAAACCAACGTGCGAGTTTTAATTTTGCCAGATTTAAAGTCGGGGCCGCAACAGACAATTAAAGCGATCGCTGGTGGATTTCTGGCTCAAAATTCAGATGATGCGGTAGAAAACCCTAGCGATTGGCAGGTAGTAACCGAGAAGCAACCAACACCAGAACAATTGGAAGAATTGCTATTTGCTTGGAAAGTCTGCAAGCACGTTAAGTCTAATGCAATTGTAGTCACACGCGATCGCGCTACATTAGGCGTTGGTGCTGGTCAAATGAATCGCGTCGGTTCTGCCAAAATTGCTTTAGAACAAGCTGGAGAAAAATCGCAAGGTGCTACTCTAGCTAGCGATGGTTTCTTCCCCTTCGATGACTCGGTAAAAACAGCAGCAGCGGCAGGAATTGTTGCTATTGTGCAGCCTGGCGGTAGCATGCGCGATGCGGATTCTATCAAAGCTGCTAATGAGTTGGGATTGGTGATGGTTTTCACCAAAGTTCGCCACTTTTTACATTAAGTCGCGCTGGCTAAGCTTTGCTTCTGATTTCTTAACAATCATAAACCGAAAGCGATCGCGCCGCGAAGAACTGCTAAAGAACAAAGCTAACGCGATCGCTTGTTTATATTAACTATTTTCTTCACTCTCCTTACCGGAATCTTCTACTTTTCGGGTATCGTCCTCTTCTACTTTTTGGGTATCGTCCTCTTCTACTTTTTGAGTATCGTCCTCTTCTACTTTTTGAGTATCGTCCCCGCTTTCGAGGTTGCTGAGCAAATCTTGCATCTCCTGTTTCTCAGCCTCAAGTTCAGCTTTCTTTTCGTCAAATTTTTCTAATTCAGCATCGATTTTACCTACTTCATCTTTTAACAAATCAACCAATTTCTGTTTTTCGCTAACCTGTGCAACCCCAAGTCTTTCCAGTTCAGCCTGCATTCTAGCTATTTGAGACTTTAGTTCCTTATTAGACATATATAATCTCTATTGGTAAAGTTACCAATAGTATATCCTCTACAACACCTGACTTTTAGGGCTTTTTTTGAAATAATTCTTATTATAAAAAAGTTATATATCTTTTTTTATTCGCGATTTTTTTGACTTGCGGCTAAATTTCCTCCGCGTTTTGTCGGACGAAGGTAATTTCCTCGAAAATTTATAGTTTCGGCAATCACCAGTTTTGTTTTAACACGGGATTCGGGGTGGGAAGCTAACGTATTTGGCTAGCTTATTCCCTAATTTATGAGTTACGAAAATCAATCATTGTCTGTCGATACGTCTCTGGCAATCCCGTGTCAAAACATTTTCCTTTAACAACGTACCCAGTGACTCCCTCATCTTGCCGCAATCTGTCAATACAGGACGTTAACTGAAATTCACCCCGTTCGCGGATGTTGTTGCTAATGTGTTCTTCTAAGTAGTCAAAAATTTTAGGCGTAAGTACATATAAGCCGAATACAGCTAGAAATTCATCATCTGCCATTCCCTCTACACGCAAATGCTTCCGTGCATATTCAATATCCGGCTTTTCGTATAGTTGGTTTATAGAAAGAATTGAGTTTTGTTCTTGCCAAAACCCTGTAATGCAGCCAGCCTTTTGAATAATCTCTACTGGCATTACAGTTAAGCCAACAACGCTTTTGTTGAATTGTTGGTAAATGTCTATAACTTGGCTAGAACAAGATTTTTCCGTGCTTGATATGTAAACATGATCGCCTAACAGCAGCAGAAATGTCTCATCTTTTACCCAATTTTTAGCACAAGATACGGCATGACCGAACCCTTCCTGTTCGTCCTGTGTCAAAATTGTAATTCTTTTGCCAATATCTACAAGATATTGGCTGTATTCCTGATTTTGTTGGGATAGTTTATTGAAAAGCTCTTTAGTGGGTGGAGTTTTAAAGAACTCCTCAAAAAGTGCGCGATCGCTTTTTTGTACGACAATCCCAATTTCTTCTATCCCAGCACTAATTGCTTCTTCAACAATCGCCATAATTACTGGTTTGGCGCGTCCATCTCTATCGATAATCGGGAAAAGTTCTTTTTTTACCACTTTTGTAGCTGGAAACAGACGAGTGCCGAAACCTGCGGCTGGAATAACAGCTTTGCGAACTTTGTTTTTTGAAGATTGCATATATTTTTTGCTATTTGATTATTTTGTAGATTTATTATCTATAAGCTTCTCCTACAACAGATGAATTTGTAGAAGGTGAATACTCGCCTATCACCAGTTTTATACATTTCATCTGCGGAAAATCCCGCTCAAAAATTTCCATTACCTGGTGCTGGCTTTCCTCATCTTTAACAATAAATTGAACTGTGCCATCGCCTTGCGACCCAACACCTTTACCACCTAAAATATAGGGTTGAATTGGCTCATAGTTGAGTATTTTGTGCAGTACGGGAGCAGTTAACTGAGAAGGACAAGCAGGTATTAGATGCTTGTCAAATTCGGTTTGTGCTATTTCCATCAAAGCGCCAAGTTGTTCGGAAGCGCCTTTTTGTATAGCGTTAACTGCCTGATGTGTAATTTGAAAACTGATAGATCCAAGATATTTCTGGACGTTTCTGTGTACTTCGTTGGTGGCGATAGGATAAGACTGATTGAGTTGGCTGAGAATTTCTAGAGTATTTTTGTTTGCACCGAGATCTACAATTACAAAAAAGAGATCTTTAGCAACGTTTAACTCGATGACATCAGTGCGATCGCCATCAAATATCATTAATATTGGTCTGTTCCCGTAAGCACAAGCCTGATCCATACGACCGCAGCGTGAAGGTGTGGTAATTTCACCTTGATAAGCTAATTCCATCTCACCCCTAATTGTCATCTTCAAGTCATAGATACAATTAAATGCCCTCGCCACAAGTACGCATAAAGCTGCACTCGATGAAAGACCTTTTTTTATCGGCAAATCTGTTAAGTAATTGTCAATTTCAATTCCGCCAACGCGATAGTGAGTGATGGCTTGGTAAGCAACCCCAGCAGCATAACTAAAAAAACCGCCTTTTTCCGCTTCGGCAAGTAAAGTCGGTCTTTCCATAGGCAAAACAAAGGGTTCTTTACGGGTTCCATCACTTAAGGATGTGCGTAAAATTAGCTGGTTTGGATGAGACTTAACTGATGCATAAAGTCCCTGATTTGTACCAACAATTAAAGCAGCACCCTTTTCCAAAGCAGGATTTAGGCGACGATATCCCCCCGCCCAATCGCTGTGTTCGCCAAATAAACAAAGGCGACCAGGAACAAAAATTTTCATAAAATTTTCTACCACCTCCATCATTTAGATTTTGCGCGATCGCTGCTAAAAATTACCGACAGCATGAGTAAAATCCACACTTGATATTACTCTTGTGCCCCAGATGCTTTCAACATTTGCGCGACATTTGGATAACCGTTAAACTCAGCGATCGCTAATGCTGTATATCCGCCCTGATTTTTCAGGTTTACATCTGCACCAGCACTTAGCAATACTTGTACTGCATCCCCATGACCGCGATGGGTTGCCCACATCAAAGCAGTTGCGCCAGCTTTATCTTGAATATTTACATCAGCGCCTTTAGCTACCAACTCTTGAATCGCGTCTGTATAGCCGCGATCGCATGCTTTCATCAGCGCCGTCTTTCCGTCGTCTGCTTTGGTGTTAGCATCCGCACCCGCCGCAAGTAATACTTTGACGGTTTCAGCGTGCCCGTTAGATGCAGCTAAAGTTAAAGCTGTCTCGCCAAAATTTTTGCTATT
Source organism: Microcoleus sp. FACHB-831 (assembly GCF_014695585.1). Taxonomy (NCBI): domain Bacteria; kingdom Bacillati; phylum Cyanobacteriota; class Cyanophyceae; order Oscillatoriales; family Microcoleaceae; genus Microcoleus; species Microcoleus sp. FACHB-831. Next base: position 29,224 of record NZ_JACJON010000046.1, read on the forward strand.
TGCATTGCTTTCCTTCTGCACCAGCGCCTCCACAATTTCAGCGTTACCATGCAAGGCTGCAACTAATAAAGGAGTGTCTCCCAGATTATTTCTTCCCTGGCAATCAGCGCCTCGGTTAAGTAAAATCTCGACAACATCAACATACCCTTCTACAACAGCTACATTGAGAGCTGTCTCGCCATCTTTGTCTCTGATATTGAGATCCGCTCCGCCATCAAGCAAAATCGATACCGTGTCGATTTTGCCAGCAGCAGCTGCTGCCATTAGTGCGGTTCCACCATCTATGTTTTTGGCATTGACATCAGCACCAGCTGTTAGTAATGCTTGCACAACATTAGCGTGGCCTTGGTCTGCTGCTAGGGTTAAAGCAGTTTCCCCCTCTTTGTCTTTAGCATTGACATCAGCGTTGTTGATTAATAGTTGGACGACTGCTAAATCGCCAGTTTCAGCTGCTGCCATAAGCATATTTCTGCCATCTTTTGTTGTGGCCTTGGCATCAGCTCCGGATTCTAATAAAATTTGTACGGTTTTGGCGTGGCCTTGCGCGATCGCCACATTCAAGGCTGTATCTTCATCCTTATCTTTGGTATTGACATCAGCACCCGCATCAAGCAAAATTTGCACGATGCTACTATGTCCTTTCGCCGCCGCCGCCATTAATGCTGTGCTGCCGTCATCATTTTTCGCATTCACATCAGCGCCGACTTTGACCAACTCGCGCACTATATCAACTTGATTAGCGGCGGCTGCTATCATCAAAGCCGTCAGGCCATAAAGTTTTCTAGGCTGGTTGACCTTCGCACCAGCTTCCAGCAGCACTCGGACAATCTCGGTATAGCCATTTCTTGTGGCAAACATTAAAGCGGTTGTGCCGTCTTTATCCGCTCCGTTGACGTTAGCATCATTAGCGAGTAGTGCTTTTACTCTATTGATGTCTCCATTCTGAGCCGCCCGTCTTAATAAGATATCTTTATCTTTAGTGCTAGTCATTGCCCCTTCATTTCCATCCCCAGCAATGTCAACTTAGCGTTAAATCAGGCTTTTGAGAAGGCGGTGCGGGGGGAGCATTCCATTTATGCAATCAAATATGCGATTAGAGCGATTATTCCCCAAGTTTGCTGAGAACAAAGGCGGCGAGAAACCCCAAGACGGTGATTAAGCCAGCAAAGTCGTGGGTTTGCTCGAAGGCTTCTGGAATCATTGTGTCGGATATCATAGCCAGAATTGCGCCTGCGGCGATCGCTCTATTGGGGAATCGTGGCATAATAGCCCACTACTGCGCCAATTAGCAGCGCCGATCCGCCAACTAAACCCCAGAATCCCGCCTGCAACCAGACTGGCAACATCAGACACTCTCCCTAGTAGCCAACCAAACCGTTATATCTTTAACAGGTTTACTACAAGCTCAACATCAGGCAGCCGAGGTATTACGATTACCCAAAAAGCGATGGGGATAATTATGCTAATTTTTATGAAGTTTCTTAAACGATCCAGAGAACACCATGAGTTTTGAGATCCCCGCATCGGTTAAAGTTTGGAGCCAATTTTTTCACCCCGTTTTAATGTGGGTGTTGTTAGCCGTGTCCCTATATGCCCTTTATTTGGGCGTTCTAGTCCGACGTACCAGAACGGCGGAAGGAGAAGCCAAGAAAGAGCTAATCAAGGGCAAGTTCAGCGTCAAGCACTATCAAATCGGATCGTTGCTCTTGGCGCTGATGATCGTTGGTTCGCTGGGGGGAATGGCTATCACCTACATCAACAATGGCAAACTGTTTGTAGGGCCGCACCTGCTGGCTGGGTTAGGCATGACAGGACTGATTGCGACTTCGGCGGCTCTTTCGCCTTATATGCAGAAAGGAAAAGACTGGGCGCGTTACACGCACATTGTCCTGAATTCAGCCCTATTGGCACTGTTTAGCTGGCAAGCGGTGACAGGGATGCAAATTGTGCAAAGAATTATCAGCAAAATGTAGTAATTCAAATTAGGGATTGGGGATTGGCAAGAGTCGCTGCGCTCCAGTTTTGCGTTTTGAGTTATGAGTTTTGAATTTATAACTCATAACTCCACCATTCCCCATTCCCCATTACCCCTTTTTAGATTTTTTTGGGGGGAAGGGGATGCCTAAAGCGGTGTGGAAATCTTCCTGAGTCTTGAAGGTTAAGCGGCGAGAGACTTGGCGGACAATCTGGCTGAGGATGCGATCGCCCGTTTTTTGCAGTAAAGACTTCTGTAACTTATAAATAAACTTGGGAAACCGCAGGTAAACGGCCACCTCCAACTGCCACTCAACTCGCGTCATCGGAACCCCATCTGTCGTTACTTCCACCAGATGCATAGACGATTTATAGTCAACGTCATACCCTGGGGGGACGTAATTAGGAATCGGTACCGTCTGGATGCGATAGACTCCTGCTTCTGCTGGTAGCAACTCCAAGCCTATTTTTGGTTCCACTTCGTAACCAAAAGCACCAAAACGACCGATAGTAAGCGCATAGGCGTTATCGCCCAAAGGCTCAACTTTCATAGGTTCGGCGCACTCTCCAAACCAACCTTGGTGGCTATCGAGGTAATTAGCAACCGTTTTAGCATCAGCATAAAGCTCCATGCAGCTTTCAAAATGAGTCTGGAAGCACATCGGGCTAGTAGCATTCTGTGCTAATTCTGATGCTTCTTCGACCTTTTCTGCTCCGATTGACGTAGCCTTCAAAAGTGCCGAGGAAACCTCTATAGGTTGGTTTTGAGCAAATTGCGACTGCATAAGACGCTCTCCTGCGTTGGTTGCGGTTTGCTTATATCAAGTGTTCCCACTTGGGGGTTAAATATTCACAAGACTATCGCTTGTTATCGGTATTCCCGCCTCTGCCTAAAAACTGAGTGGGGACTCTCCGGGGAAAAGAACAAGACGAGCTGCCTTATACAAAGTTCATACAATTGGAAAAGTCGAGTTTACTGCCTAACGAGAGACTTTTTCCTTTACCCATAGCCTGTATCTTGAGGATCGACCATGAGTAATTTACGGAGAAAAGCATGAAAGCATTTGTAGCAGGGGCAACAGGTGAAACGGGTCGCCGGATTGTACAAGAGCTAGTTAAGCGAAATATTCCCGTCCGGGCATTAGTTAGGAACTTAGAGAAAGCTAGAGAAATTCTGCCATCTGAGACAGAGTTAGTAGTCGGCGACGTGCTAAATCCAGAGAGTATCAGGGCTGGATTGGCAGATAGTACCGTACTGCTATGCGCTACTGGTGCAGCGCCCAGCTTTGACCCTACTGGCCCGTATAAGGTGGACTACGAAGGAACTAAAAATCTGGTGGATGCGGCAAAGGCTAAGGGTATCGAGCATTTTGTCCTAGTTTCGTCTTTATGTACCTCCCAGTTATTTCATCCGCTAAATTTGTTCTGGTTAATTTTAGTGTGGAAGAAACAAGCGGAAGAGTATATCGACAAAAGTGGTATTAACTATACAATTGTGCGGCCCGGTGGCCTCAAGAATGAAGATAACCCATACCCAATCGTGATGTCTTCCGCAGATACACTGTTTGATGGCAGCATTCCGCGTACTAAGGTGGCGCAAGTCGCTGTTGAGGCACTGTTTCAACCAAGTGCGCGGAATAAAGTTGTGGAGATTGTAGCTAAGAGTGAGGCTCCGGAAAAAACTTGGGAGCAACTGTTTGCTGGTGTGGCATGAGTAAAGTTTCAGTAATAGGGCGATCGCGTATTGCAGGCACAATTGGTTTAGCGTGCTTGCTTTTGTCCTTGCATGGCTGTGGGGATGCACCTACAGGGCTTAATAATAGTAGTCGTCTGCCGCCTCTGGTTATGCAGGGGGGCGATCCGTACATTCGTGCATTGATGCGGACGATATCTGCTAGTGAATCGAATGTTAAGCAACCATATTTTGTACTGTATGGGGGCGATCGCGTCAAAGACCTCAGCCGTCATCCCAGCCAATGCGTCACAATTACTGTCGGCCCAAATAAGGGAAATTGCTCAACTGCTGCTGGACGTTATCAAATGATAAACCGAACCTGGGATGAAAAAGCTAAAGCCTATCACCCAAAGCCGTCCCAGTTTCTGTTTTGGAAGTCTTATAGTTTTGAGCCTCAATATCAGGATGCCGTAGTTTATGCTTGGTTAAAAGACCGTCGAGCTTGGGGTGCGGATATTTCTTCTTTGCTCCAACAGGGGAAGTTAGATCGGGTATTGCGCCTGCTGTCTGGCACTTGGACAAGTTTAGGTTATGGAATTGAAAATAATTCTAATACTGGTAACTTGCCAAGAGTTTATCAGCAAATGCTGCAAGAGGAATTAGCAGCTAGCTGAATACGAAAATAAGGCACCAGACCCAAGTTTTTGTTTTCCGGGCTTATGCCTGGAAATAAGGCTATGACTTACGCAAATTGACCGTTTCACTCTCATCTGTAGGGGCATATAGGTATGCGCCCCTACAGCTGGGAGTTGGTGAGTAAGTCTTAGAAGCGTTTGATTTTCTGCATTTATTTGTTATGAGTACTTAACCATGAAAAAATATTCAATTGTCTTTCAGTTCAATTAATATATTATTTTTAATTTGCATATAAAACCTCTATTCTCGGAAGCTGGAAGGATAAAAATTACTGTTTTGTTAGAATATTTCAAATAATTAGGTTTTGGGAAGAAATCACTCTATACTGCGTCTAACAAGAAAACACTATAAAATTTTTAATTATAATTATAAATTTAAAGTATGAGCAGGCACAAGTTCAGAGGTTTACTAGCTCATTTAATTATTGCCAACGTCACGAGTTTATTTATAAGCCCGCAGGCATACAGCAGACAAATAATTTATAATAGTATTGACTCATCCTCACAGCAGCAGCCACTAAGTAAAAACCTGGAGTTTTCGCCCCAAGCTCAATATCTGTGGGAAAAATATGTCGAAAATGTTAAAGCAGAACCACTACAAAACAACTGTATACCGCGACGATTTTCTCCACCTAAAATTGCTAAATATCGTGGAACAGTCATCTTATTTCATGGTTTCAGTGCTTGCCCGCAGCAGTTGTTTGAGTTGGCAGATCGGTTAAGGAAAGAGGGCTATGAGGTGCTGCTTCCTCTAAATCCAGGTCACGGTCGCCTTCCTAAAAATGGCAGAGATGTTATTGATTATATGCCAAGTATTGATAACTGGGAAAGATATGAGGAACTTGCAGATCGGATGAACGAGATTGCTGTAAACGTAGGAGGAACGCGGATTGTTGGCGGACTTTCTATTGGTGGAGCGATCGCAGCTTTGGCGACTAATAAATTTCCAGATTTGTACAACCGTCAAATTTTATTTACTCCTTTATTTAAGCTTTCGACAAGTATTATAACAAGTGAATTACAGAAGGATACAAAACGAAGCCAAGATACAGTAGTAGATAAATTAGTTGAACAAGTTGATAATTTAGCAAACCAGCGCGTTGGCTGGGGAAAAGTTTGTCAAGAAGAAAGAGCGGCAAATCGTGCAGGTTATTGCGAATTTAAAATAAAACATATTGCGGCAGTCGCCATTTTTGGCAGATACGTGCTTGGTCAACTTAAACCGACTAAAACAGGTACTCAAGTTGTTGGTGTAGAGGGTGATGTGTTGGCAAGTAGTGCTGGAATTAAAACAGCGATCGCCCGGTTAAAGAGTAAAAAAAATGTGCCAGAACAAAAATCAGTCAAAGATAAAATAACCTCCTTTCCTATATTTAATATTAATCAATCAGATACATTGTCTGAAAGCCAGATAAAAGACCAAACTTTTGTAAATGCGTGCTTTTATCAAAAAGGAGTAAATCACTCACTCTTATCAAGGTTTGATGCGCCTAAAGAAGATAAATTTTGGATAGAAGGACTTTTGGAACAGACGACGATGTTCGTCACATCAGGCAAGCCTTTTGATATAGGTGGCGCCAGTTCAGAAACTCCTCTGCAACGATGCAAAATTTGATGCCTGGTTTGGGTGAATACATCATGCATCTGTAAGGAAATTCATAGTTGATCGTTCATTGCTGTAATGCAGCAATGAATGATGAATGAGGAGAGCTGTAGAATCGTTAACGAAGCAGCAATATAGGGCGGCTAGGCGAACCAATACTGCTGCCTAAAGGCGAGGGGGTCAAAAAAATGGGTAAAGCCATAATTAAGATTGCAATAACAAAAACATGAGCCAGCATATCAATAGTGGTGAAGCCTTTATTTTTAATATTTTTTACCCGCGATAACAGATGTTGAGCGTGGCGATGATTATTCATAAATATCTTTTGAAATCTATATTTCTATTAATAAAGGGATAAAGAGCAAATGACTACCGTTTTTATGAGTAACTTCTAAGAGGTGTGCGATCGCGCCTTATCCGTAAAAACCCCTGCAAATCAGCCAAAGTGGGCACAGGGATACTAATAGTACAAAGTTAATATTGTCGATAGGGATACATTTTAAATTGCCCAATACCCTTTAAGATAAAGCCACTTAAGCTAGACAAAACTAATAAAATGCACTTGGGAGCATCCATGAGTAAAGACGCATCCGATCAGATGAATATGTCAAACTCAAATACCCTGAAAAACCTGGAAGCAGCCTTCGGGGGTGAATCAATGGCTAATCGCAAATATCTATTTTTTGCAGATGTGGCTAGTAATCTTGGCTTTAAAGATGTGGCGAAGCTGTTTAAAGAAACCGCTGCACAAGAGACGCAACACGCCTTTGCTCACTTTTCTTTATTACATCCAGAACTGGTGGTAAAAGACCCAGCGACACTAACTGATGCTCAAAAGCAGGAAATTGTAGCTCGTTGCCTAGCCTTGGCTGTAGAGGGCGAGACTTATGAGTACACTACAATGTATCCAGATTTTGCAGCAGATGCGGTGCGCGATCGCGATAGTGCGGCTGTTGTAGAATTTGAAGCCCAAGCTGAAGAATCTGCCGATCATGCTCGCATTTTTCGTGAAGCTGCCCATCGCTTTGGTTTACTTAAACACGTAGAAAATTACCATGCCGATCTTTACACTGACGCACTCCAAGTATTAGAGGGCGGACAGCCTTCAACCAGAGTACCTGGCAACGATCCAGCTACTCGCAAGTGGATCTGCAAGCAATGCAGCATGATTTACGATCCTGTTGCAGGAGATCCCGATTCAGGAATTGCCCCCGGTACGCGCTTTGAAGATATTCCAGAAGATTGGATTTGCCCCATATGCGGTGCAAGCAAAAATTTGTTTACGCCATTTGAAGAGAAAGCGGCGGCGTAGCTGAAAGAGGCGATCGCGCTTCGCGTCAAAGGATCTCAATAATCAACTAATTTCTATCTAAAACAGCTTAGTGGGATGAGCCGAAAGGCTCATCCCACTAAAAATCATAGTTGTGTAATTTGCTTAACAGGTAAGAACTATTTCTTGTTGTTACCCTTACGGCTACGCATTTTCATCAGAGCTGCTATACCGAACGCTGCACCTGCCACAGTTGCTGGTTCTGGTACTTCTTGGGGGCTAGCACCATCACGACCTATGGGAGTGCTACCACCATCTATTGGGCTACCACCACCAGAAGTGCTACCACCATCTATTGGGCTACCACCACCGGAAGTACCACCGCCAGTTGATGTGTCACCACCACCGGAAGTACCACCGCCAGTTGATGTGTCACCACCACCGGAAGTACCGCCACCAGTTGATGTACCGCCGCCAGTAGATGTGTCGCCACCACCGGAAGTACCGCCGCCAGTAGATGTGTCGCCACCACCGGAAGTACCGCCACCAGTTGATGTGTCGCCACCACCGGAAGTACCGCCGCCAGTAGATGTGTCGCCACCACCGGAAGTACCGCCACCAGTTGATGTACCGCCGCCAGTAGATGTGTCGCCACCACCGGAAGTACCGCCACCAGTTGATGTGCCACCGCCAGTAGATGTGTCGCCACCACCGGAAGTACCACCACCAGTTGATGTGCCACCGCCAGAGGACGTACCACCACCAGAGGACGTACCACCGCCAGAGGACGTACCACCACCAGAGGAAGTGCCACCACCAGAGGACGTACCGCCACCAGTTGATGTACCACCACTAGAGGGAACAGTGCTTGTAGCTACAGGGGCAGCAGTTTCTAGTTTGCTACTAAGCTCGCGCTTGCTTCCAGGAAGTCCTACGCTTGTGATCCGGATTCCGAAGCTCTGCTGCGAAAACATATCCAAAGTCAAAGGCTGAGAAGCGGATACGGTAAATGTGGTCGTTTGAATGTCATCCTTACCTATACCGTTTGTACCAAGTTCGACTCCACCATCGAATGAGGCTTGACCGCCATCACCGTTAAGATTAGCATTGCCAACTTTGCTAACATTACCGCTAAAAGAAGTGTTGTTTACATTTGTACCAGATACTTTGAGGCTGCTTAGAAGCGAGTCGTCTTGAAGGTTGAAGAAGAATCCGCGCAGGTCGGCAGTATTTGGGTTTTGTGCGTCGGTTACAACCTTCAATGTCACAGTAATCTTACCGCTTCCATTGTTATCGTCCAAGGTTACATTGACCTTAGCAGGAGCGCCTGTGAAGTTAGTAGCATCGAAACTTGTAGTTGCGGCTTGAACCTGCTGTTGGCTGAAAACTGGAAGTGCAATCCCTGCTATTGCGAAAGCTGCGAATAATGCTGGTTTCATAGGAATTAAACCTCTTAATTGGTTGACGCAGAGGAGCGATAGCTAGAACGAAAGCGGTTAAAACTTTTATTACTAAAACGCCAAGGTAATTGCTTTTTACAATTCGGCGTTTCTTAATCAAATAGTAGATGGCACTCTAATCGTTTGTTTAGCTGACTTGTTTGCCTTCTTCTTCGCCCTTACCAATTAATAGTGGCACGCTTTTATTAAATATGACAAGCATTTAAGCTTTGTTTTAACGAAACAAGATATTTCTCGGTTTATTTTGAAGATTGGGTCAAAATAACCAGAAATCAGTATATCCACTGATTCAAATTAAGGGAACTACAAGTAGAGATTTTTCGTTATTAATAATCCAAAACAAAATAGATTTAGATTAAATAAATAAGCTAAATTACAGCGATTTTCAGTAAGTTTACTGAGGGCAGAAGCAGGGTTTAAGCAATAAAGCGGAAAACAACTATGATAAATATCCTACAAACTTATATTTCTATTAGATAAAAACTTGAATAGGTACTCAACGTGTCTAAAGGTTTGAGGGAAAGCCGCTTAAAAGAACTGGAACTGGTAAAGAAGTTCTAAAGTTGGCTATGAAGCTTGCCAGAATGGTGTAGCGGGTGAATGTGGCCTAGACGCGATCGCATTCGCCCCAAGAGCAGTAAAAAGGGGCGATCGCACTACGCGATCGCCCCTTATACAATTTTGAATTTTAGATTTTGCGCCCCTGGAGTTTCTCCGCAAAAAGGATTTTGGATACTTTTCTCCAAGCCCCAGATGTTATTAGGAGGGTAAAAGGCGAGACGCTTGCCCCAAAATTATGGCTGGCAAGTTTTTTTAGCACCCTTAGCGGCATCAGATTCAGGTTTTTTTAAGGTAGGATGGTCGCGCAAGCGATCGCACCCAACTTGCAGCCACGTTTTCCAATTGCCACCGCGCCACAACCTTAAAGTCTTGTCGCCGCTGCCGCTAGCAATATACTGTCCATCTGGACTAAAAGCGATCGCAAAGACGGCATCCTCATGTCCCCGGAAAGGTTGCCCGATAGGTTCCCCCTTAAGATTCCACAACCTTAAAGTTTTGTCGCCGCTACCACTAACAATATATTGACCATCAGGACTAAAACCCACCGAAGTCACAGCATAATCGTGCCCTCGGAAAGGTTCGCCAATCAGCTTGCCCGCTTTGTCCCACAACCTGATCGTCTTGTCTCTGCTGCCGCTAACAATATACTGACCATCGGGACTAAAAGCGATCGCAAAGACGGCATCCTGATGTCCCCGTAACGGTTGACCAATCGGTTCGCCCTTAAGGTTCCAAAACCGCACTGTTCCGTCCCAACTCCCGCTGGCAATCGTCTGCCCGTCTGCACTAAAGGCAATCGAACTAACCACAGCCTCATGCCCCCTCAAAGGTTCGCCAACTGCTTGCCCCTGCTTGTTCCAAAGCCGCAGAGTCTTATCAGCGCTGCCACTGGCAATATACTGGCCATCTCGACTAACTGCAATCGACAAAACAGCATCCTCATGTCCCGTCAAAGGTTGACCAATAGGTTCGCCCTTAATGTTCCACAATCGCACAGTGCGATCGCCACCGCCGCTGACAATATATTGACCGTCCGGACTAAACGCAACAGAAGTGAAACCACCTTGCTGCCCTTGGAATGGCTGACCAATAGGTTCGCCCTTAACGTTCCACAACCGCAAGGTATTGTCATCGCTGGCACTGATGATGTACTGACCATCGGGGCTAAAAGCGATGGAACTAACAGCTTGTAGATGTCCTTGGAATGGCTTGCCAGCATTGTCCCCAACGTCCCACAACCGCACCGTAGTGTCATCGCTGCCAGTGGCAATGTACTCCCCAGTGGGACTAAAAGCGACAGATCTGACAGTATTCTCATGTCCCCGAAAGGTTAAACCAAGCGGCTTGCCCGACTTGTCCCACAACCGCAAAGTATTGTCAGCGCTAGCACTGACGATGTACTCGCCATTAGGACTAAAAGCGACAGACAACACAACCTGATCGTGGCCTCCAAAAGGTTGGCCAATCGGCTGCCCCCCAATGCCCCAAACCCGCAGCGTCTGATCATAACTACCGCTGACAATGGATTGTCCGTTTGGACTAAAAGCAATGGAACTCACAGCATTTTCGTGTCCGACGAATGGTTGACCAATCGGCTTGCCTGTAATTTCCCACAACCGCACTGTTTTATCCTTACCGCCGCTGACAACATAGCGACCGTCGGGACTAAAGGCGACAGCAAAAACATCACCTTGATGTCCCCGGAACGGTTGGCCAACGGTTTGACCTTTGAGATTCCACAGCCGCAAAGTCGAGTCGGTACTTCCAGAAACGATGTACTGTCCGTTGGGGCTAAAAGCGACAGAACTTACAGCACCTTGATGTCCCTGGAACGGTTGGCCTATAAGTTGACCGTTGAGGTTCCACAACTTTAAGGTTCCATCCGCGCTGGCCCCCGCAATATAATTACCATTTGGACTAAAGGCGATCGCGCTAGCAGGACTTTCAACTGCAAACGGTTGACCTATCGGTTCTCCTTTTATATTCCACAAACGTACCGTCTTGTCTTTGCTAGCTGCTGCAATGTACTGTCCGTCAGGACTAAAGGCGACAGAATTGACGTTATCTTCATGTCCTTGAAAAATATTTCGCTCGGTTGCTACTTGTACTGCGCTTAACAAGCTAGACTCAACAGGAGGCAAGACGCGCCCCAATTTTGCCCTGCTCTGACCCAAAAGCTGCATCGCACTCAACAATCCATCTACAGGCTGAGCAGCTACGGAATTTTGCACCACCACCGCCCGTTCGCGCAGCGTTGCGATCGCCGCATCCCGTTCAGCTTTTCGCCACAAGACCGCAAAAACCATAGCTATTACAGCTACCAACCCCAGCAAACCCGCACCAATAGCAAGACGCGATCGCTGGTTATTTCGTCTCTTGTTGATGCTTTTCTCGACAAATTCATGGCTCAAGCTTGATAGCGGTACGCTCTGGGCATAAAGTTTAAGGAAATTCTCCGCTTCAGCTAATTTCAGTCCTTGCAACAGATAATCTCCCGCCTTGCCCTTTTCTTGCCACTCTTGGGCACCAGCCTCAATCATCCGCTTTTGTCTTAGAGCATCCCTCGTCTCGCTCAACCATTCGCGCAAAAGCGGCCAATGGCGTATCAAAGCTTCGTGGGCAACATCTACGACTGCCAACTTACCCGATTCCACGCCCTTCTCTATCAAAGTACTTGTCACCAATAACTTGGCATCGGCTAAGTTTTGAATTACCCGATCCACAATTGCTTCATCTTGCTGTTTGGTGACTAAATCCGGTTGTCGTACCTGTCTGCGAGTATCTTCCGTTCCTTCACCCAGTTGAGTAAGTTCTAGAAAAATTCGCCTTGTTGCTTGTTGTTCTTCTGGCGAAAACGATTCATAAACTTCCGTTGCTCGTTTTTGCAACGTTCCCCTTACCCCACCGAGTTGAGTATAGGCGCTCAACGTCAATCGATTCACCGTCCGTCGCTGCCACAGTTCGGTTAAGGTGTACTGCAAGAGGGGCAAGCTACCAGGAGAGCCGTCTACATCTGCGATCATCTGGGTGACTAGCTCGCGCTCGACTTCTAAGCCTACTTGTTTGGCAGGTTCTACAATCGCTTGCTCTAATTCTTCAGCAGTCATGGGCGTGACTGTTACTAGATGCTGTTGGATTAAATTAGCTAATCCGGCATACTGTTTCTCGGCACATTTGCCAAAGAAATCTGCACGCATCGTCATCACTATAGTGAGTTTTGAGTTCTTAGCTTCGTTTTTTGAGTTGTCAGTTGTTCCCTCAACTACGCCCAGCAAACATTCAAAAAATTGCTGTCTTTCCTTCTCGTCGTGGCAAAGGGTAAAAGCTTCTTCCAACTGATCTACTAGCAGCACTACGCGAGGAGCAGCGATCGCTGCTATTAATTGCTTTAACCCCTCAGCACCTGCATTAATAAGTTCTTTGGCTTTGACTAGCTGGGAAGCTCTTTCAACTCCTTGAAGTTGCGGGTCTACAAATGCCCCAGCTAAATTTTCTAGCGGATGCTCGCCTGGTCTGAAAATATAAATTGGCCAAGTGTCGCTACCACTCAAACGCTGACCTAATTTAAGTTGATACAATAACCCTGCTCTGACTACAGAAGATTTGCCACTCCCTGAAGCTCCCAAGACGGTTAGGAAGTTCCCCTGACGCATTTGCTCTAAAAGTTGGTCTGTTAGCGTCGTCCGTCCGTGAAAATATTTAGGGTCTTCTTCGTTGCAGTCAAAATAAGATAAACCTTTGTAAGGACAGGTACCTCCTATAACTGCACCTGTCATAGACTCTTCTTCTTTTTTGCCCGTGAGGATAATTTGTCCGCCTGAGTTGGCAAAAACGGGTCGTTGGGTGGCAGTTTTTAGTGCTGTGTTTAGGTAATCAACGAGAGTATAGTTGGTTACTATTCTTTCCGGATGCTGTAATGGGTCAAGTCCTTGGACTAAGGCAGAGGTAAACACACCGCGATCGCCTGTAACATCTTCATAAGCAACCTCAAATTCGCGACTTGCAGCAATGAAACAGCGATCGCGCCCTTTGCCTCTATCCCCCGGATCTGCATCGTCAAAGTTAAGTAATTCTCCACTATGGCAGCAATCTAACCATATAATTTGCTGTCGAATAGGGCTTTCTTGAAGTAAGCGCCGCAACCACTGCATCGACAGACCATAAAGCCCTAAATCTGGATTGACATCGCTAGTAGCAAGAAAGCCTTCTTGAACTCTACCTTTGACTTTACGCAACCCATGCCCGGAAAAATACAATAGTGCCGTATCGGGTATATGTTTTCCCTCTGGCGTAAATAATTGTACAAGTGCTTCTTCTAGTTCATCGAGGCTGATTTTAGTTTTTTGACCGACGCGCACCTCACCGTCTTTGACAGCTTCGGGTAGGCGTCGAACTCTAAAGTCGCCCATGTCTGTAAGCATTTGGGCTACAGCTTCCGCATCCTGTGCGGGCGCATTCAAACGACTTAAGCGCTCGTATGTATTAATTCCTACCACTAAGGCATCCCGGCTCATACCTGAATCATTCCTCTAATACGATTTACCTGCTACTATAAGCTGGGCAACAAGGTATTCTCCAGCAAAAAAACAATTTGATTATGGATAAACTGACACCTATCGAGCTTGAAGATGGAACGATTATATATATTGAAGCGACACAGGATGTAGATACTTCCAATGTCACTTCTAATAACGATGAAGAGGAGGAAGTAGGACGTAGGACAAGAGGAGCAGGTAGGAGTGTATCGGACAGCCAAGCTCAAGCTCTACAAAATTTTAAGGCAATTGAAGGAACGATTCGTACTTATACGACTTATACTCTAAATGCGTTTAAGCAAGTAACTACAGCAAATATAACCAAAGTAACTTTGGAGTTTGGCCTGAAAGTTGGCGGAAGCGTGGGTATTCCCTACATTACCCAAGGTACTGCTGAGAGCAATTTAAAAATAACAGTAGAGTGTGAGTTTGCTAAGTCAACTAAAGTCACGTCTTCGATTGAATAGTTGATTGTTCATTGTTCGTGGTTGATGGATCATTTCCATGAACAATGAACAATGCACGGGGCTAAATATTGAAAGAGAAGCAACATAAAGCGATCGCTCTTACTTGTCGTCATTTTCTCTTCTTGTATATTTATCCTAGTATTCCTTAGCCTTGCTGATGTCTTGCTCTTGGGTACTTTTATCTCCGCCACACAATAGAAATAGACCGCTAGAAGGCAAAATTACAGACAGTATTTTCATCGAGTAAAGATGACCATAACCACGGAACGCGATAGTCAATTTATCTGATGTAGTCTCTATGAGCCGTACCATTGCAATCCGTTCGGTAGATTTTCGGCGGCAAACTCGATGTGGATAACACGTCGATGGGCGGGGGTTCGTGCCCGTCGGGAAGCATGGACTAGCAAGGGCTTCATTACTAGCACTCCGCCACAGGGCACAGGACAGGCGACGGCACAGGCTTTCTTGCTGTGAATGGTTTCCGGTTGCAAGCGCCCCTGACGATGGGAACCAGGAAGCACCAGCAGGGGAGCGTTGTCTAGGTCAGCATCGTCCAGATGGATACGCAGGGATAGCATTCCCTCCAAGATGCTTATGGGCGGCTGAACGTGGTGAACGTCGTCTTTGATAGACCAGGAACCGAAACCGGGTGTGTCAACACGTTGGCGAACGGCTATCGTTAGATCTTGATGCCAGGACACGCTCCAGTTGGCTTCAGGGTTCTTGTCAAAGAAGATACCTCGCACAGGAAAAGCTTCAGAACCAAGTATCGGTTCAACCAGGGCGCGGATGCTCACTTCCGAACACAGCTGATGCACTGTAGGTATTAGTTCGAGTAGGCGACGCATAGCATAGTCCTTGGCAGTGCGACCCCGAATTGCTGATTGCAGCGCTGCCCTCAGTGCTGCAACTTGGTACTGGTCAAGAACTCGCTGAATCGGGTTAAACCCATACTCAGCTATAGCCTGACGGTATGCCGTAATAGACATGGGTACACTCTAACTTTTATCGCCTAATGGCTATTTTTACATGGCTTTTGGCTAAATCCATGTAGTACTTACGCAAAGAAACGCGGTTTGTGACTTTAATCAGAGGTTTACCAAGTCGAGGTGTAAGTCCTCAATTAATTAACGCTTCTATACAAGGACTCCAAGTCCATTTGCTTTCAAAATCGGGTAGGGCATATTACGGTAAAAATCGATCTAGCGCCGCCTTTAACTCGACAATTTCAGCTTCAATAT
This sequence comes from Microcoleus sp. FACHB-831, assembly GCF_014695585.1. Lineage (NCBI taxonomy): Bacteria > Bacillati > Cyanobacteriota > Cyanophyceae > Oscillatoriales > Microcoleaceae > Microcoleus > Microcoleus sp. FACHB-831. The sequence continues at coordinate 44,705 of NZ_JACJON010000046.1, forward strand.
TGCCCTCTTTTGCAGCGCGGGCAATGCAGGAAGTTAAATGTTCATCTAAAATCATCCGGGCTACTCGATCGAGGGCACCGCGCACGGCGGCAATTTGCACGAGTACGTCAGGACAAGCGCGATTTTCTTGCACCATAGACTTAATTCCTCGGATGTGTCCTTCAATCCGAGACAGCCGATTAACTACACGTCGCAGTGATTCTTCGCTGTGGACGTGATCGTGGTGATGCTCTTCATCCCCATGAAAGTGAACGCGATCGCCAACGGGCAAGGTTTCATCAGTTAGCATTCGATTCCGGTCGTGCAAAGTTAATAGGCTAGCAGCAGTATTAAACATCCTAGCCCAGAAGGGTGGCAATAGTGGAGAGCCAACGGGTCATGTCAGAGAACTGTAAAAATAGATATAGAAATATTTGTGGCAATCGATAGACAATCACGAAACTTGATGCTATGACATTTTCAAATTTTTCTCGCTTTTTACGCCAACTTGCTACCTATCTATTTGCCACCCTTCTGGGAGCCGTTTTAACAGCTAGTGTAGTGCTGCCAGCAAGGGCAGGGGAGCGATCGCTTGTGTCTCCCAAACCACCACTTGTAGCGCAGCGAACCGACAAGGTCGGCGCTTCGCTATCGGCTGAAGCAGCGATCGCATCTAATGGCAGCAGTTTTGTGACAGCATCCGTTAATCGCGTCGGTTCAGCCGTAGTCAGAATTGATACCGAGCGCACTGTCACCCGCAAGCTCGATCCGATGTTTGATGACCCCTTCTTCCGGCGCTTTTTTGGTGACGATCTAGGGATGCGGATGCCTCAACAAGAGCGCCTGCGGGGTCAAGGTTCTGGCTTCATAATTGACCGAAGCGGCATAATCCTGACAAATTCCCACGTTATCAACAAAGCGGATAAAGTCACAGTCACCCTCAAGGATGGCCGCACTTACACGGGCAAAGTCCAAGGTGCGGATGAAGTGACAGATTTAGCGGTCGTCAAAATAGAAGGAGGCAGCGATTTACCAGTAGCGCCTCTGGGAGATTCCGATATAGTGCAGGTAGGAGACTGGGCGATCGCCGTCGGCAACCCCCTCGGACTCGATAACACCGTCACCCTCGGCATTATCAGCACCCTCAAACGCTCCAGCGCCCAAGTAGGCATCCCAGATAAGCGTCTAGACTTCATTCAAACCGACGCCGCCATCAACCCCGGTAACTCCGGCGGGCCGCTATTAAACAGTCAAGGAGAAGTAATTGGCATCAACACAGCCATTCGCCCCGATGCAATGGGCATTGGCTTCGCCATTCCGATCAACAAAGCCAAAGCGATTAAAGACCAATTGGCACGCGGACAAAAAGTGTCCCATCCCTATCTCGGCATTCAGCTATTCAACCTGACACCCGAACTCGCAGCCGAAAACAACAGCGACCCCAATTCTCCTTTTGAGGTGCCTGAAGTTAACGGGGTCCTAGTCGTAAAAGTTTTACCCAACACTCCCGCGGCGGAATTTGGCATTCGTCGAGGAGACGTAATCGTTCAGATTGACGAGCAACCCGTTACCAGTGCCGACCAGTTGCAGGCTCTTGTCGAGAACAGCCACGTCGGTCAAGTCTTGCAGCTGAAAGTGGTGCGTGGCAACGAAACCGCATCGCTAGGCGTTCGCACCGGGCAACTAGAAAATCAGTCGTAGATTGCAATTAAAAAGGCAAAGGGCAAAAGAAAGAAAATTTTCTTTCTTTTGCCCTTTTACTTTTTACTTTTACCTTATTTGCTTACTCCTCAAAATCATCATCGTCATCCTCAAAATCATCGCCAAACTCTTCCTCTACCTCATCGAGATCCACCAAGGGTGTGAAGCCCCCGACTTTATCGCGTCCCCGGCTGCTGCCCTGAAAAGAACTTTCCTCATAACTGCGTGCAGTCCGGTCGTCCAGAACTACATCCAGCGGATCTTCGCCATCAGGCCCGACTATACCGCCAGAAGGGTCATAGGCAAGGTAGGAAGACTGCAAATCGGCATCCGCAGCCAATGAAGGCTCTTCATAGGCATTGAAGCCAGTCCCGGCGGGTATCAAACGCCCGATGATCACGTTCTCCTTCAAGCCCCTCAACCAATCCGACTTACCCTCAATCGCCGCCTCTGTCAGCACTCGCGTTGTCTCCTGGAAACTTGCCGCAGAAATAAACGAGTCCGTATTCAGCGATGCCTTGGTAATCCCCAGCAAAACAGGAGTATATTGCGCCGGAGCGCCCCCCGTAATCGCCATCGCCTCGTTCACCTGCTCTATCTGCCGCAACTCCACAAGCTCCCCAGGCAGCATCGTCGTGTCGCCGCCATCGTCCACCCGCACCTTAGATGTCATCTGCCGCACGATCACCTCAATGTGCTTGTCAGAGATATCAATATCCTGCGACTGATACACCGACTGCACCTCGTTCACCAAAAACGCCTGCGACTTCTGCAATCCCACAAGAGCCGAGTCGTAAACGCCCTGCTCCTCCCGCGTCAGTTCAAAGAAAATCTCTAGAATTTCATGGGGGTTCGCAGGCCCATCCGTCAGCGGCTCCGCAGGCGCAACATATTGACCATCCGAAACAATCGGGTTCTGCCCCGGCCCCAAAGGATATTCGGCAATTGTCCCGTCATCCTCTATCACCTTAACTTCCGTCGATTCGTTATCCTGCGAATAAACAACAGAAGCAGTACCCGGACGCCGTGCCAAAATACAAGCCTCTTTTGGCTTGCGCGCCTCCAGCAATTCCTCAATTCTCGGCAAACCTTGGATAATATCCCCAGTCTTCGCTCGTTCAAAAACCAGCAACACCAAGTTATCACCCCGCTGCACCAAATCCCCGTCATCAATGTGCAGGACGGCACCCGCCGACACGCGATAAGGACGCGCCAAGCGCAGCGTCACGCTAGTTTTTTGCAGCGCCCCGTCTTGTGGATCGCCAGCAGTCCCGGGCAGACCAACCACTTGGCCCGATTCTTCAGTAACTATTCCGGGCGCAATTTCGCTCCCAGCCACCAGCAGTTCCCCAAGGCGTACCTTCGGCTTCTTGCCTTCAATGTCGATAGTCACCCGATCCGCCTCGCGCATTATCAGAATTCGGCGAATCATCTCGCTTCCTTCCTTAATACCCCGCACCAAACCTGCGTCCTTACACTGAATTTCAGTCCGGGCAACGACGGCACCAGGAGCTATGCGATCGCCATCTTCCACCATAATCCGCGTCGAAGTCGAACCACCCAACGGATCTGCTGCTGTATCCCGGCGAATCACTAAAGATTCCAAAATCACTAGCTGCAACTGCAACGCGCTGGGGTCGTCTTCTGATGGCACCAGTTCTATGTCAGCGGCCAGTTGCGGTGCCCCCGCCACCCCGGTCGCTTCCATATCACGCCACTCCAACACTAGCTGCGTCCGCAGCAATTCCAACCCTTCAACAGATTTTACCCGTTCCCCATCTTTGAACGGCAAGCGCTGAACAGCACGCAGCTCAATCCCCCCGCTGTTGCCCGAAGAAATCGAAGCTTGAGAAGGCACGGCAGGATCGTCCGGTACTGCATACTCTGTCACTAAGCGCAACAATAAAGCTGGCCCCTCTGGTGCATCTATATAAGATGCATAGCGCAGCGCCGTCACCGATACCCCAGGAATCGCCTCCTCCCCAGGATAAAACAACGCTCCGTCCTTCGAGGCGCCCATTTGCGGGTCATCCAGCAGATGCAGTTCCCCTGGCTTAATGACAATCTCCCGCAGGATATCGTTTTTCTGAACAACTTCCACCACCCCGCTAGTCTGGCAGAAGATATCCTTAACCACTTCTGTCCCCGCTTCCACATATTGGCCGTCTTCGACTAATAGCAGGGAGATATCTTTATTTACTTCGTGGCACTCTTCGGGAACCCACAAGATAGTGCCGCCCTTAACGACTTCATATCCTTGCTTTGCCTTGGCCCGTTTGTGTACCTCAATCCCCGCATACTTGATAATGCCCCCCGTCGTCGTGCGATAGCGATCGTCAATTAACTCCGCTACCACTTGATGGTTCTGCACCTTGGTGCCTGGGGTGGCTTTAAGCAGAAATCGCTGATTATCCGTCGTGTAAATAATATAGTGGTCGCGTCCTCCCGTGCTTTCGGCTCGGACTGTCGCACTGTTTAGCTCGACGGATGCCGTGATAATTTCAATTTCTCGGCCTCCCCGCAGTCGAACAACACCACCATTCACGCTTTGCAGTTTGGTTTCTGCCAGCACGCTCCCAGGTTCAATTCTGTCACCGTTTTTCACAATCGGCTCTGCACCTGGGGGCAGGTTGTAGACTTCCCCAGACAATATCCATAGCAATCCACCCCGTTGGGCGATGCGAGTGCTGTTGCCTTGGCGGTCGGTTTTTTCTTCTGAAACCAGATCCGCGAAGAGTACTTCCCCAGCCAGGTCAGAGGCGACATCTTTGACGGCTTTTTCTGTTGTGCGGCGACGGTTGCCGATTGCGACTTCAGCTAGCATCTGTCCTGCTTGCACTGTGTCTTTGTCTGACACCATAAGAACAGAGCCGGAGGTGACGGGGAAGGTTTCGATGCGCCCGTTGGCACCAGTTAAGATAAGGTCGCCAGTTTGACTTTCAACTTGTTCGCGGTCTTCTCCATGCCGAGTGCGGGTGGGTCGAGTACGCAAACCACCAGCAAAGCGGAGGGTTCCGTCGAATGGTGCTTTCACCAAACGGGCTACTTCTCCGGTAAAGACCCCCCCGGTGTGGAAGGTACGCATGGTGAGCTGGGTTCCCGGTTCGCCGATTGATTGGGCGGCGATGATGCCGACTGCTTCGCCCAGATCGACGAGTTTGCCATGGGCGAGACTCCAGCCGTAGCATTGCTGGCACACAGACCGTGCGGCTTCGCAGGTGAGGGGACTACGCGCTAAAACTTCTTCTACCCCCGACTTGCCGATAACTTTTGCCAAATCGTCGCTAATGGCTTGGTTGCGAGTGGCTATAACTTCCCCGGTTGTGGGGTGATGCACGTCAGCCGCCAAGATACGACCTAGAAGGCGATTTTCTAAAGGAATGAGGACGCGATCGTTGTCTCTCATCGGACGTACCCGCACGCCCCGCACGCTACCGCAGTCGCCTTCTCGCACAATTACATCCTGGGCAACGTCAACCAAGCGGCGGGTGAGATACCCCGAGTCTGCTGTCCGCAGGGCGGTGTCTACAAGTCCTTTACGTGCGCCGTAGGAGGAGATGATGTACTCCGTTACAGTTAGTCCTTCCCTGAAGTTGGTCTTAATCGGCAGACCGATAATTTGTCCTTGCGGATCTGCCATAAGACCGCGCATACCTACCAATTGGCGCACCTGGGAAAGGTTCCCTCTTGCACCGCTGAAGGCCATCATATATACGCTGTTTAATGGATCGGTACGGCGGAAATTTTCCACCACTTCATCCTTCAACGCTTCGCTAGTGCTATTCCAAGTATCGATAACTTTTTGGAAACGCTCGACTTCCGTGATTTCGCCCCGCGAGTAGCGAGTTTCTGTAGTGCGAATTTCTGCTTCGGCAGCTTCCAACATCTCCCGTTTGACGGGGGGAACTTGGAGGTCGTCAACACTAATCGACACACCTGCTTTGGTCGCATACCGAAAGCCTAAATCTTTCAGACGGTCTGCCATCTGGGCGGTGCGAGCGCTGCCGTAGTAGGTAAAAGCCCAGGATACCAGTTTTTTCAATTGAGACTTATCGACAACCCGGTTCCTGAAAGTTAGTTTCTGCTGCTGTTGTTCTGCCATTTTTCCGATGTTTCTCTTCTTCGAGGAAATGATGAATTATGAATGATGAATTATTAGTTAATTCATCATTCATACCTGTTAAAGCAGTGAATCTTGAATTGTCTTGTTGAAAAGAATTCGACCGGGAGTTGTCTTAATGAACTGACTGACAACCTTTCCGCTTTTGTCCTCTCGCACTCGCCGGAACTTATATTCCTTCAGCAAGGTTCCATCCTCCAACCGTGACTCTTTCAGCGGTTCCGTATCTGGTTCTTCGGTCTCCATTGCTCCTTCATACCGCACCCAGATGTAGGAGTGTAAGTCTACTGAGGATTGCTCGTAGGCTCTGATGGCATCATCCAAATTGGCATAATAAGTGCCAGCCCCTTTCACAGCCGCACGATTCTCTGCTGTCAAATAATACGCGCCCAACACCATATCTTGGCTCGGCGCGACAATTGGGCGTCCCGTTGCTGGTGACAAAATATTATGGCAAGCCAACATCAAAATTCGAGCCTCCGCCTGCGCCTCTAAAGACAGAGGAACGTGAACTGCCATCTGGTCTCCGTCAAAGTCAGCGTTGAAAGCGGGACAGACTAAAGGATGCAGCTGAATTGCGCGACCTTCAACCAAAATTGGCTCAAAAGCTTGAATTCCTAAACGGTGCAGTGTTGGCGCTCGGTTCAACATTACTGGATGCCCTGCAATCACCTCTTCCAACACATCCCACACGCTGGGGTCATTACGTTGAATTAACTTTTTCGCCGCCTTAATATTATTTACCTGGCCTCCGCGAATTAGCCGATGGATGACAAAGGGTTGAAACAGCTCAATTGCCATTTCGCGTGGCAACCCGCACTGGTGAATCTTTAACTTCGGCCCTACAACAATTACAGAACGACCAGAGTAATCCACCCGTTTACCCAGAAGGTTTTGGCGGAATCGACCTTGTTTGCCCTCAATAATGTCAGACAGGGACTTCAGAGGTCGGTTGTTTGCTCCCACTACCGTCCGTCCCCGACGACCGTTGTCAATAAGGGCGTCTACGGCTTCTTGCAACATCCGCTTTTCATTGCGGACGATGATTTCCGGTGCGAGGATTTCCTGCAAACGCTCCAATCGATTATTGCGGTTAATTACTCGCCGATAAAGGTCGTTTAAGTCAGAGGTGGCAAAACGACCGCCGTCCAGTTGCACCATCGGACGCAAATCTGGAGGTATTACTGGGATTACTGACAGCACCATCCACTCAGCTTTCGAGCCAGTAGCGATGAAGTTGTCGATGACCCGCAGGCGTTTAATTAACTTAGCCCGCTTTTGCCCTTTGGCGGAGGCAATTTCTTCTCGCAGTTCTTCTGCTGCTTTTTCTAAGTCCACATCTTGCAGAAGTCGCTGTAGCGCCTCAGCACCAATACCCACTTCTACTTCAGTTAAGGTGGAGTCTTCGCTGTAGAGTTGCTCTTCAATCTCTAACCACTGGTCTTCTGTGAGCAGTTGTTTGTAGGTGAGGTCGGGAGCGTTGCCCGGATTGAGGACGACGTAGGCATTGAAATAAACAATTTGCTCTACATCTCTCAAGGGCATATCTAACAGAATGCTAAGATAGCTGGGAATGCCTTTGAGATACCAAACGTGGGCTACTGGAGCTGCTAGTTTGATAAAGCCCATTCGGTGACGGCGCACTCTGGATTCTGTTACTTCTACACCGCAGCGTTCGCAGACAATGCCGCGATGTCTTACTCTTTTATATTTACCGCAATGACATTCCCAATCCTTTGCGGGGCCAAATATGCGTTCGCAAAATAGCCCGTCCATTTCTGGTTTTAAGGTGCGGTAGTTGATAGTTTCAGGCTTTGTTACTTCGCCTACTACTTGACCATTTGGTAGAGTTCTTTCACCCCATTGGCGAATGCGTTCTGGGCTAGCAATTCCTATTTTGACGTAATCAAATCTTGTTTCTAGCTGACTTCTCATTTTGTTACTTCCCTATTTAAATGGGTACTGTTGGAGTGCCCATATTAACTACTTAGTGCGATCGCTTTCAGCAATTGGACTTATAGAAACATCCTACTCTTGTGTTAAATGAGTCATTGTTTCCCCATATGTCAGTGTTTGTTGTATCTCATCACCTATGGAAATAAAGCTTTGTTTTAGTTAAGACAGATGTTAGTACGACTTGGAGTACTTTTCCTTTCGTTTGGGCTTCGCGCAATTAGGGGCGATGCTGAAGGTTGTAATTTAAAGAGCGCAATAAGTACCCGGCTTGTTAACTAAACAGACTTGATGAGGCGCTATGTGTCTAGCGGCTTTCAATTTTTTGTACAACTGTCAGCTTAGGATTTGCTGGAAGATATTTAGAAGCGTACAATTTTTCGCGTTTCTTACAATGTGTTTGAGGCGATGAAAAAATAGCATTTTGCGGTTTACCTTTATGTAGCCATCCCTCTGAAATTGGAGATTAACTGCTGTAATAATGCAGCTAGTTGGGGGTAATTCTTCTAAAGAGCAAAGCGTGAAAGAGCAGCGATGAGATAAATCAACGGATTGTTTTAAATGCATCTGTTGAGTTTAATTTCTTAGATCGCGCTTTTGTCGAAATAATTAATCATCTCGCGCTCAATTCACGCCTGCTTTCTTGGTTCGGTGTCGCGCCCCAAATAAGGGCGCGACCTACTACAAGAAATTAAACCTCATCTTCCTCCAATTCTTCTCGACTTAGAGACTCATAAGTTGGTCTCGTGGGCGTGCGACGATTAGACACATCTGCCATCAAATCAACCTCCACATCGCGGCTGCTTCCGTCTTCCTTGGTATCCACTTTATGGACGGCGATATCCAAGCCTAGCGACTGCAATTCGCGCATTAGCACCTTAAACGACTCTGGCGTACCCGGACGAGGAATAGATTTCCCCTTCACGATCGCGTTGAGTGCCTCGTTCCGTCCCTGCATATCGTCGGATTTCACCGTCAGCAACTCTTGCAGAGTATACGCTGCGCCAAATGCCTCCAGCGCCCATACTTCCATTTCCCCGAATCGCTGACCCCCCTGCTGCGCTTTGCCGCCTAAAGGCTGCTGCGTCACCAGCGAGTATGGCCCTGTGGAACGTGCGTGTATCTTGTCGTCTACCAAATGCACGAGCTTCAGCATATACGCCTTGCCCACTGTAATTGGTCGGTCGAAAGCCTCGCCTGTCCGTCCGTCGTAAACAGAAATTTTCCCCGCATTTTCCGGGTCAAATACCCATCCCTTACCAGGCCGCGATCGCGCTTCGTCTAACTTTCCATGCACGGTCTCTCGCGATGACTCGCTTCCGTACATCTCGTCAAACGGCACCATCTTAAACCGCATATCCAGGATCTCTCCTGCCCATCCCAGCAAGCACTCAAACACCTGCCCCACATTCATCCGCGACGGAACCCCCAACGGATTTAGCACAATGTCCACTGGCGTCCCATCCGGCAAATACGGCATATCCTCGCAAGGTAGAATCCGGGAAATAATCCCCTTATTCCCATGGCGTCCTGCCATTTTGTCCCCAACCTGGATCTTCCGCTTCTGCGCTACATATACGCGCACCACCATGTTCGCCCCAGGTGGCAACTCATCTCCCTGTTCCCGCGTAAACACGCGCACATCCACCACGCGCCCCTTCTCTCCGTTGGGTACTCGCAGCGAGTTGTCCCGCACGTCCCGCGCTTTTTCTCCAAATATCGCCCGCAGTAACTTCTCTTCAGGCGGCTGGTCAGATTCACCCTTCGGCGTCACTTTGCCCACCAGGATATCCCCGGCTTCCACCCAAGCACCAATTCGGATAATGCCAGTCTCGTCCAACTGGCGCAGCGCGTCCTCACCCACATTCGGGATTTCCCGCGTAATCTCTTCAGGCCCCAGCTTGGTTTGCCGCGCCTCTATTTCATACTTCTCAATGTGGATGCTCGTGTATACATCGTCATACACCAGCCGTTCGCTAATCAGAATCGCATCTTCGTAGTTATATCCTTCCCAAGGCATATAAGCCACTAAGATATTCTGTCCCAGCGCCAGCTCTCCTCCTTCAGTCGAAGAACCGTCTGCTAGCACCTGACCTGCAACTACATCATCCCCCTCAAACACTAAGGGGCGCTGGTTCAAACAAGTATCCTGGTTCGACCGCTGGTACTTCTGAATTTCATACACGATCTCGGCTGGCTGGTCGTTGTGTGCGTTCCGCCCTCCCTTAGATCGTCCTTCTTCCAACAACTGACCGTCAGATGTAGGACGAACTCGGATAGTCGTGGCGTCCACATAAGTAACTTCGCCATCCGTCTTCGACACGATCACCATGCCGCTATCTCGCGCCGCCTGAGCTTCCAGTCCCGTCCCTACCAAAGGACGCTCTGGCCGCAACAGAGGTACAGCCTGACGCTGCATGTTAGATCCCATCAGTGCCCGGTTGGCATCGTCATGCTCCAAAAAGGGAATCAAACTTGTGGCAACGGAGATAATCTGCACCGGGGAAACCAGAACAAAATCCACTTGATCCGGCGTCGTGGTTGCAAATTCCTGTCGATACCTAACGGGCACTACAGACCCAATAATGTACCCGTTCTCATCTACGGGTATGTCTCCTGGTGCAACTTGCTTGTCATCTTCTTCGTCCGCCGTCATGTAAATCGGCGCACGCTCTTTCAGCACCCGTCCGTTTTCTACAGGCCAGAATGGTGTCTCGATAAATCCATACTGATTCACCCGTGCATGAGTTGCCAAACTGCCAATCAAACCTGCGTTCGGGCCTTCTGGCGTCTCGATGGGGCAAATCCGTCCGTAGTGCGATGGGTGAATATCCCGAACGGCAAAACCTGCCCGTTCCCGCGTCAGACCGCCAGGGCCAAGGGCGCTGAGACGCCGTTTGTGGGTCAGTTCCGCCAGTGGGTTTGTCTGATCCATGAACTGCGACAGCTGGGAGGAACCAAAAAATTCCTTAATTGCCGCCACCAAAGGTTTGGGGTTCACCAAACTTGCTGGGGTTAGCGTCTCGCTATCGGATACGGTCATCCGTTCCCGAATGATCCGCTCAAGTCGGTTAATGCCTACCCGTACTTGGTTTTGCAACAGCTCTCCGACGCTCCGCACTCGGCGATTTCCCAAGTGGTCGATATCGTCTGTTTGACCGATGCCAAATTCCAAGTTAATTAGATAGTCCACCGCCGCCAATATGTCTTGCGGTGTCAAAATCCGCATTGTGTCTGGAACGCTAAGGCGCAGCTTTTTGTTGATCTTGTAGCGACCAACGCGACCCAGATCGTATCGTTTCGGGTCAAAAAAGCGGGAATCTAATAGCTGCTGTCCGCCAGTTACGGTTGGGGGTTCGCCCGGACGCAGCTTCCGATACAGTTCCATCAGCGCTTCTTCTTCGCTGGGGTTCCCTTCTTTTTCTAGGGTTTTTTGAAAGTATTCTGGGTGGCGCAGGGCATCGAAAATTTCGCCGTCGCTCAGTCCTAGAGCTTTCAGCAACACCTGTACTGATAGTTTCCGGGTTTTGTCAATTCTTACCCAGACTATATCGTTTTTGTCGGTTTCAAATTTCAGCCACGCTCCCCGGTTGGGAATTAGGCTGGCTGAGTATGTACGGCGTCCGTTTTTGTCGGTTTCGCTTTTGTAGTAGACTCCGGGCGATCGCACTATTTGGTTGACTATCACTCGCTCGGCACCGTTGATGATAAAGGTACCGCGATCGGTCATCAAGGGCAGATCGCCGATGAATACTTCTTGTTCTTTTATTTCTCCAGTTTCTTTGTTAATTAACCGAGTAGGGACGTACATTTGCACGGCGTAGCTTGCGTCTCTGCGCTTTGCTTCGTCTACGTCGTATTTAGGCCATTTTAGTTTGTAATCTTTGCCCAAAAAGTGCAATTCTAGCTTGCCTGTATAGTCTGTAATAGGGCTAAAGCTGTTGAGTTCTTCAATCAGTCCCTCTTCCAGAAACCAGCGGAAGCTGGAGCGCTGAATTTCTACTAGGTCGGGCAACATATAGGCTGGTGCCAGTGCAGTCTGATTAGCCATGCGTCTCCTCCCACAAGCGGGAATTTGATTGTTATTTGTGTTTTGTTTACGGCACTGAATGGGCCGAGGGAACGTAGCACAACACTAAAGCGGGGCGGGGCTTTAGAAGCGGTTTTTACCACCCCAAACTGATAATATTTGTCGCTTTGACGGGTAAACTTGCCGCTAAGTGGTTAGTAGTAGAGATGCAACTACTGGCGTCTCTACTACTAACACCTGCTAAGTTCATAAGGTAAGAACTCAATTTTTTTAAGGCTGTCTTTTTTTCTCTAATTGCAGCTCTGGTGGTAATCACCTTAAGATTTGTTTACGGATGGTTTGGCGGCCAGTAGGCGCGAGGACGAGGCTCTGTTATTATCGGGAAAGGCTGCAATGCCTGTCTGCGTGAAAATATTCTGTTCATAGCAAGAGTATTAACTATTATGACGCAGAGAAACTTCGTTGTGGGGAAAAGGCAGAATTACCTGCTCTTCTACTGAAATTCCAAATAGGTCGCAGGCATTTTGAGTGGTTTGGGCGGCAAGAGTCTCTAAGGATACACCTCTAAGTTGGGCTACGCACTCGGCTACATAACGAACGAATGAGGGTTCGTTACGTTTACCCCGTTTGGGAACTGGTGCTAGAAAGGGACAATCAGTTTCAATTAGGAGGCGATCGCTTGGAACCATACGCGCAGATTCCTGAATCTGAATGGCGTTTTTAAAGGTCACGATGCCGCTGAAACTAATATGAAAGCCCAAATCGAGAAACCATTGGGTTTCTTCTGGCGTTCCTCCCCAGCAATGCATCACACCCCGCACGGGTACGGCAGTCTTTTTGCTAAACTCCCGAACCATATCGCGCAGAACGCTTGCAGCGTCGCGACAGTGGATAATTACTGGCATGTCTAGTTGATGCGCTACGTTTAGCTGCGCCTCAAACACCTGTTTCTGCTGCTGATTGTTTTCGGCTTTGTAAAAATCCAAGCCGATTTCGCCAATTGCTACGACTCGACGGTCAGAACTAGCAAGAACCCCGATCTGTTTCTCGGTTTCTGATGTCCATTTCTCAGCGTCTAAAGGATGCAACCCTACAGCAAAGAAAAGCTCTGGAAACTGGTCGGCCAATGCTTGGATGCTGGGAAACTCAGATGGTTCCACGCAAGAATGTATAAGCCGAACAACACCTGCTTCTTGCCAACGAGCGCGTACCGCTTCCAGCTCTTGCTGGAAGACGGCAAAGTTGATATGGACGTGAGTGTCAATCAACTGCATTGGTGCTGTCTCCCTTTATTAGCGATTTGTGTTTGGTTACATCTGTCGCCAAGAAGCCGCCGTTCCGGGGCGCACGACCAGCAACACGATAGCTTGTTGACTTGCCAATTCCTTCTCGCTAATGGTAGATGAACAAATTACTGGCTGGTAGCCAGTTTTTTCCAGCACTTGCAGTAGAATCGGGGTTCTGCGCCGATCTATGAAGCCTCTGACTGCTGAGTTGCGGCAGATTTAGGTGCCACTACACGTTGCAGCGATCGCGCTAGCCGGGATTTTTTCCGGGCGCCGTTGTTTATATGCAAAACACCCCGCTTTACGGCTTTATCTATTTTGCTGTAAGCAGCTGCCATATGGCTCTGCACTTCATTCATCGCTTCTGGGCTGGGGTTAGCCGCATATTTCTCTACCGAAGCCAGATATTTCTTCATCAGGGTCTTCACCGCTGATTTGTAAGCCTTGTTGCGAAGTCGGTTGCGCTCGGCTGTATGTACACGCTTAATAGCAGACTTAATATTTGCCACAGTGACCAGTTTGTATGGAAAAAGACAGAATCCTAGATTGTCTACTATAACATCTATTCTAGAAAATCGCGATCGCTCTTTAAAATCAGGTTAAGCTATGAAGATGGGGAAGATAGCTGTCTGGGTTAGGCAAGCAGTACCCAAGCAGGATAGGTAATACAGTACACGGAAACCCATCTGGCAAGTTAAAATAAGCGCGAGTACCCCTAATCAGGGGAAGTGAATAAAAACGTGTTGCTGTAGAGACGTTGCATACAAGGTTTCTACATGAGACAGCAGATGTCGGCACCGTTACTGGCCTTTAGGCATTCAAAAACGGGCAAACGCTATTCGCGCCTTGGATACGCGGAGATGAGTGACCAAAACAAACCAGCCCCGCATGAAAAGCTGCTGTCCCCCACTAGGGGTTATGAGCTTGGCTCGTCGGCGGGAGTAAGGTGAGTAAGGGTAGGCTGAATCGGTTTAATTGCGATCCATATAGATTTTAGATTGATGAGTAATCAAAAATCAAAATTTAAAAATCGATATGCTGATAACTGTAAACTAACAGCTCCCAACTGGATGCTTGTCAACCTGTTTTCGGGCGGTTAATTCCTAAATGGGCATTGCGACTCCATGCTGCGAATAATTACTCAGCTGGCTGAGGCACAAACTGAACTGCGGCGTATCTGCGATCGCACTCACGACGACCAGACTGTTCACAAAGAGGCAACCGTTCGGGAAGTTATCCAAGCGGTAAAGCGTCAGGGAGATAAGGCCATCCTGCACTACACGGAGGAGTTTGACGGTCAAACCCTCAGTGCGGAAGAGTTGCGCGTTAGTGGCTCGGAATTGGATGCTGCATATCAACAGGTATCCAAAGAGTTGCTAGACGCGATTCAATTGGCGCGTCAACAAATAGAGGCATTTCACAGACAGCGGGTACCCAAATCGTGGGTGCAATTTGGCGATGATGATGTCGTGCTGGGCAAGCGCTACACTCCTGTGGATAGGGCTGGATTGTACATTCCTGGGGGTAGGGCGTCTTATCCCAGTACGGTTTTGATGAATGCCATCCCTGCTAAAGTGGCTGGCGTACCAAGAATTGTGATGGTGACGCCGCCAGGATCGGAGAAAACGATTAACCCGGCTGTCCTCGTGGCGGCGCAGGAAGCTGGCGTACAGGAAATTTATCGGGTAGGTGGTGCCCAAGCGATCGCCGCTTTGGCGTATGGTACGGAAACCATCCCCAAGGTAGATGTCATAACTGGCCCTGGCAATATATATGTCACCCTAGCCAAGAAACTTGTCTACGGCACGGTGGGAATTGACTCGCTAGCAGGGCCATCGGAAGTGCTAGTGATAGCAGATAGCGGGGCAAATCCCGTCCACGTAGCGGCTGATATGTTGGCGCAAGCGGAACACGACCCAATGGCGGCAGCAATTTTGGTGACGACCGAGGCCAGTCTGGCCAAAAAAGTGCAGGCAGAGGTAGAGTGGCAGCTGAGGGAACATCCGCGACGAGTGCTGACCGAGAAAGCGATCGCTCACTACGGTCTAATTGTCCTTGTCGAATCTTTGGAAGTTGCGGCAGCACTTTCCAACGAATTCGCCCCAGAACACCTAGAACTCGAAGTGGAAGAACCTTGGGAGCTACTTGACAAAATTCGCCATGCTGGTGCTATTTTCTTGGGTAACTCAACACCAGAAGCGGTGGGAGATTACTTAGCGGGGCCGAACCACACCTTGCCAACATCGGGTGCAGCCAGATATGCTTCGCCGCTGGGAGTGGAAACATTTATGAAACACTCCAGCCTGATTCAATACTCGCCAGCAGCACTTGATAAGGTGGCAAATGCCATCCAGATTTTGGCAAAAGCAGAGGGGTTGCCTTCCCATGCCGAATCGGTGAGACTGCGATCGCAAGAGACTGAGGATTAAGGACTGGGAATGGGATAATTTCTCGAAATTAGAGGCTAGTGGTATTCTCTGAAAGAGGGGAAGTCTTTTATTATCGTGTGTCCCAATCCCTTCTTAGATCGCCCCTAGATAAAAGGAGACTGTTCGGTGCTAAAAACCATTTTGGTGGCTCTCGACGGTTCAGATCTGTCGCAGCGAGTGATGCAGTGTCTGGAGGAACTCCAACTCCAGCCAGCAACAAAAATTGTCCTGTCCCACGTTATTTCCTCAAGTGGAACTGATGTAGAAGTGGCAGTCGATCGACCTCATGGTTTTTCAGAGGAGTTGCCCTATCGAGAGATTGAAAAGAAGCTGGAATCCTACCAGGAGTATTTGCCCTACGAGAGTGAACTAGAAATTGTTACGGGCGATCCGGCAGAAGAAATCGTGCGTCTAGCTCATATTTACAAGGCTGACTTGATTTTAATCGGCAGTCGTGGGTTAACTGGGGTGGAGCGAATTATAGAAGGGTCTGTCAGCAGTGAGGTTGTAGCGGATGCGCCTTGTTCTGTCCTCGTGGTTAAGCCAGAATAAAGCTGTTAAGCAAGGCAAAAGCATTCCCAGGCAGAGCCTGGGAACGAGGGCAAAAGGCAAAAGAAAGAAAACTTGTGTTACCACGACAAGAAGCCTAGTGAATATAGGCTTCTTAAATGTGGAACAGCTTATAACAAATAATCAACTGGGGGCGTAGGAATGTATTGCCATACGCCCCCAGAGCAATAGATACCCCCAGTTCCCTTTTTAAGGGAGTTGATAAGCTTATTTGTTGCAAAACTAAAGTGAAATGCTATTACCACTGGCGGTTTTTTTCGAGAAAGCTGGTTGACGTTCAAATCATTGAATCAATTTGGTAATAGTGCGCGGGGATTTGAGTAGGTTTCCCATCTCGTCACTTGCTAAGTAAGGTTGACAGGTGTTTAGTTTGGGAATATTTGAGCTAAAAACGCTGCGAGAGCAACGTAGGCAAACTTCCGATCGCATACCCAATATTTGGCGTGTGTTCCCAACAGTTTAAGTTTGAATTGATAAGGATAGCAAAATTTCAATTCGTGTAATTTAGGCAAAGCGTTATAACTTTGCTATTCTTTGCCTCTGGCATCGATTTCATACTTTCCGGTGTTGGAAATTTTGATAATTTTGCCAATATCATAGGAGTAACCCCAACCAATATCGATGCAACCGCCTCCATCTAGGAAGGCGCGGAATTTCAGAATCATATCTGAATCGATACAATGAGATTAGTTAAGTTAGTGGGGAGCGCATCTATCCTCACTAGCCAAAAAATGATAACTGCAATTGATTTTATGCGATCGCTAGCTTCGATAGAGCTTCAAATTTCGTTCAACGATATTTATGAAGGAGTTAAGTTTTAATTAAATAGCACGTTGGGAAGATGCTCGTTCGCGCTGCATTCACGCAGGTATAAGAAATTCTTAAATTAGACAACTGTAGAGGAAATCAAGATAACATCCCGGCTGAAAAGCTAAACTAGGGAAACTCTCCCAACCAACTGAGATGGTTGCTGCCAAAATGCTCAAAACTATATACTAAACTGCGATCGCGCCCTTAAAAGGCTTCAAGGCTGCTACTCATTCAATCCAGGCTAACAGCGATCGCGCTAATATTTCTGCTTGGTATAACGATATTTCAAGACATAATAATTTAGAGCGATTGCCTGCTTTGCGTTACTTAGCAATTGAGCTAATTGTCTCGTGACGATTGACAAGTTATAGGTTAAGACAGTAAAAGCATCTTAATCGCAGCTCGCAGCGCACCTTAAAACTATCTAGAATATGTGGAAAAAGCTCGGAGAAAAAATCTGGGAATGGCGCGGCATATTGACAACTGCTCCCACCGTTGCCGGGATTGCGATCGCCCTGCGCTTATCTGGTGCATTGCAAGGCTTGGAATGGTCAGCCCTAGATCAATACTTCCGCTGGCGCCCAGCAGAAAAACGCGACGAGCGTATTGTAATTGTTGGCATTAATGAAACCGATATTCAAAAGTACGGATGGCCTATTCGCGACGATCTCTTGGCTCAACTGCTAGAGGAAATTAAAACACAGCAGCCTAGAGCAATTGGTCTAGATATTTACCGAGATTTACCTCTAGAACCAGGACACCAGAAGCTAGTCAAAATATTTGAATCAACGCCCAATTTAATTGGCATTGAAAAAACAATTGGGAATAAAAATAGCTCTGCTGTTGCTCCTGCACCTGCCCTAAAAAAACGCGGATTAGTAGGCGCTAATGATGTAGTCGAGGATGCAGATGGCAAGTTGCGTCGCGGGATGCTAAAACTGACATCACCAGAGGGCAAAATAGTATCCAGCTTAGGACTAAGACTGGCAGAAATTTATCTCAAAGCCGAGGGCGTTACTCCTCAACGCGCTGATGGATATCCGAAATATATTTTGCAGTTAAATGGACTAATATTTCCACGTTTTAGAAGCGATGATGGTGCTTATGTTGGTGCAGATGCAGGCGGCTATCAAATTTTGCTTAACTACAGGGGGCCAGCCCAAAGTTTTCGCACTATCTCGCTAGCAGATATCTTAGAAAAACGATATCCAGACGCTTTGCGCGATCGCATTGTTTTGATTGGTTCTGCGGCTACTAGCCTGAATGATTTCTTCCAAACTCCTTACAGCATTAATACTACGGAACGCACTCCAGGCGTAGAAATTCAAGCCAATTTAACTAGCCAGATATTGAGTACAGCTCTCGATGGTCGTACACTAATTCAAGTCTGGCCCGAACCTGCGGAGTGGCTGTGGATTTTATTGTGGTCTTGTATCGGTACAATTTTGAGTTGGAAATTGCGCGACGTGGAAGGTAATAGTAAGCGATCGCTTAGTTGGATATTCACCAGCATTTTATTAGCAGGAGGCAGTTTGCTGGGCGGGTCTTATCTTCTTTTTTTAGGGGGAGTTTGGATACCCGTTGTGCCCTCGTTTCTAACTTTAATTGCTTCCGCAACTGCGATCGCTGCTTATGTTGCGTACCTAGAAGGCGAAGACCGACAAACTGTGATGAATTTGTTTGGTCGTCATGTTAGTCCCAAAATTGCCGAAGCGATTTGGCGCGATCGCCAGCAATTGCTAACTGAAGGACGCCTCCGGGGACAACAAATTACCGCAACGGTGCTATTTACCGACCTCAAAGGTTTTAGTACCGTTGCCGAAATGCTCGATCCTGAAACGTTAATGTCTTGGCTTAACGAGTACATGGATGCTATGTCCCAGATTGTTCTAGAGTGCGGTGGCGTCGTTGATAAATTTATTGGCGATGCTGTTATGGCTGTGTTTGGCGTTCCTATTCCCAGCACTACAGATGAAGCGATCGCCCGCGATGCACAACAAGCTGTTACTTGCGCCCTAGCAATGGGAGAAAAACTGCGATCGCTCAATCAACAATGGCAATCGCAGGGACTCCCCACCGTCGCCATGCGCGTCGGTATTGCCACTGGTGTGGTGGTGACTGGTAGCCTCGGCGGTTTCCAAAGAATCGAGTACACAACTATTGGCGACACTGTTAACGTAGCATCCAGACTAGAAAGCTATGATAAGTCGATAGATGGCGGTATTTGCCGAATTTTAATCAACGACGAAACTTACTATCGCCTTAAGGGCAAATATCCTACCAAAAGGCTCGGTAGCTTCCAACTTAAGGGGCGCGAACAGCAGACAGACATTTACCAAGTTATGGTAGAAAATGCTTCCGATAACGATGCAATAAGTCAGAAGTCAGCAGGCTAGATATGCGATTTAGCCTCGATTCAGGAAATCACAAGCCGTCTGGTGTATTAACTTATACTTTCTTATTCAAAACACAATTTCGATAGGTATTAAATCACACACCTCCACGCTGCGATCGCGCAAAATGTTTAAAAATTAAGTAAAATTACAGTATTTTCTCTTATGCTTACCCGCCGTCAATTAGGGACTGTATTTACAGCAACTACATCAGTTATTTTGCTCAACTGGTTGTATTTGCTCGACATTCCGCCCAATTACCTGTTTAAACAAAGTTCAACCGCAAAAGCAAACGAACTGCTAAAGTCCGAGCCTCAAAAGGGTAGAGACGAGCTGGGTTCTCCCAAAGGTACGAGTGTAACTGGAGGGCAGGCGCGTCCCGAATCTAATAATGATGACAATCCGGGATCTCCTAAAGGCGGCACAATAGGAAGTGGATCGCGGATGCGTTATGAGTCTGATGATGGTGTTGACGTTAGCCCACCCAGCAGCGGTATTGGCTCTCCGCAAAGAATTGTTCCACCGCTTCCCCGAAATGCAACACCTCGCCGGAAGGTAGCGCCCCGATGCCAAAATGATAGCCAGTCAGCGCCTGTATCCCTAACCTTGCTAGTTCCTGAGAAGCACAGGGGATTGACTGCATCAGGTCGTCCTACGTTTGTCTGGTATTTGTCTGACGTTCCAGGAGTACCTATGAGGTTTAGCCTCACCGACCCAGAAGGAAAGACTACATTTATCGATCAAAAGATTGAGGCGCCCCAGGCTGGCATTAATAAGCTGGAAATGCCAAAAGATAAACCAGAACTGGTTTCAGGGCAGACATACCGCTGGACGCTATCCTTGGTTTGTAATAAACGTCAGGCTTCTCCGAATGTAGCGCGAGCAACGATTAAGCGCGTAGACGCACCACAAAAACTCCAAGAACAACTGGCAGGTAAGACTTTAGAGAGCGACAAGGCAATAATTTATGCTAGAGCAGGATACTGGTATGATGCCCTAGCAGCAAGTTTAGCGGCTAGAGCTGCTAACCCCAACGATGCCGCTGTTCGCGATGATTTCTTGTCCCTTCTAGATCAAGTAGGGCTGAATGAAATAACAAAGCAACAGCGATCGCAACTAACTAGGTAAACAATACATCTCATTTATCAGTATTTAGCCCTTAGATATCCCTCCCATCGTTGTTAAAAAGAGGGAACAAAGCCCCCCTTTCTAAGGGGGGTTGGGGGGATCGAAGCCTTAACCGAAAAGTATTGATGAGGTAAAGCAAAAGCAAAAACAGTGTTTTTTCTTTTATACTTTTTGCTTCAAAAGAAATTCGCGCAGGCTCAACAAACTAACACTTTGAGCTAAATTTAGCGGCAGCATCGACACTCCTTCAAGGCGAGACTGCACCCAACTTTCTCCCCAATACCACTCGTGATAACCGTCAATACCCTGACTCAATAGCAGGCGCAGACAGTTAGACTCCGCTACTTCTACATGGTGTTGAATTGGAACTGCTCCAACCCAGTTTGTGAATGTCAATCCTGAGTGCAACTGTTCGGGCATTCCAGGTGAAAAGCGCTGCGCCCACATCCACCGACTCAGCAGCGACGGACGCAGCAAACTGTCGCCGATGACAGCAGCCGATGCTTCTACTTCAATTCGGATATGGCTTTGTTGAAAAGTTCCTAACATTTGTTAATAGGGTGTTACAAGCGAGCAAGTAGTATTGATATTGCAATGGAATCGCTACCCTATGTGTAGCACATTAAAAAAGGCTGAAAGGCGCGATCGCGTTTTTCTCATATGCAGGGCGATCGCGATCGCTGCCCATCTGTAGCCACGACTAGAATAGATATAGGCAAAATTAGCCCGCTTGCATATGGAAACTATTCTAGGCACGATTTTAGCTATAGCTCTATTTCTAGGAGCTTCAGGACTCAAACTAGATCGGGAATATGAACGCGGCGTCATCTTCCGACTTGGCAGAACCAAAGGTGTCATGGGGCCGGGGATGTATTGGATTGTACCTTGGATGGATCAAAAAACCCAGGTTGATATCCGCACCAAAACTGTCAATATCGAACCCCAAGAAACCGTTACGGCTGACAGCGTAACAATAAAAGTCAACGCCGTTCTTTATTACCGAATTATTGACCCTGCCAAGGCAATTATTAAGGTCGAAAATTACAATCTTGCTGTCTATCAAGCCGCGCTAACGACCTTAAGAAATGTAGTTGGCCAAAATATTTTGGATGATGTTCTACAAAACCGGGATAAAATCAACAACAAAGTCCAAGAAATCGTTGATGAAATCACAGAACCTTGGGGCGTTGTAATTGAAAGGGTGGAAATGAAAGATGTGGAAATTCCACCTTCTATGCAGCGGGCAATGGCGAAGGAAGCAGAAGCAATTAGGGAAAAACGCGCCCGTATAATTAAAGCGGCTGCGGAACAAGAAGCATCAATTAAGTTAGCAGAAGCTTCTCAAGTGATTATGCAAAACCCAGCCGCATTAGAATTGCGGCGTCTGCAAATGCTGACAGAAATCGGGGCTGAAAATAACACTACGACAGTGATTATGATGCCGTCCGATATTATTCATGCGGCTAAAAGTTTGCCAGGTGCGATCGCCAATGTCATTACCAATGGAAATCAAGTAACAGCATTGCCGAATGGTAATCAAGCCGCGCCGCTTCCTTTCCAGCCAGAGGTATTTCTTAGCGGGAAGCCAGTTGAGGATGACGCCCCCTTAGACCAGTCATAAGCTGCAAAGCATAAGTCTTAAACGGACGAATTCCATTTAGCATTATTAAACCCAAGCGGCGAATTGCTACCAAGGGCAACCAATTATTAGAAAACATCCGATCTAAGAAATCGGTGAAACCGAGAATCGTTAGGTTCTCGGTTTTTCGCCAACGTTCGTAGCGTTTGAGGACGCGCAAATCGCCGATATCTTCACGGCTATTGTGGGCAGATTGCAAAACTTGAGCCAAAGCAGCTGCATCTCGGATGCCCAGGTTCATTCCTTGTCCGGCAACGGGATGACAACAGTGGGCAGCATCGCCAATTAGGGCTAGTCGAGGTTGAGTGTAGCGATCGCTCTGCATTAACTGTACTGGAAACAGATAGCGATCGCCCACCAGTTCCAAACGCCCCAGCTTTCCCGCCGTGCGCCGTTCCAACTCTGCCAAAAATTCTTCTTTGTCCAGTTCCTTCAAGGCTTTCGCTTCCGCGTGCGGTGCAGTCCACACAACCTGACACCTATTTCCCGGTAGAGGCAGAACCCCCATCGGACCGCTAGGCCAAAAACGCTCGTAGGCGATATTATTGTGCGAGTATTCTGGTTTAATTGTTGCAACTACGCAAGATTGCCAGTAAGGCCAGCCTTGGGTGCCGATACCAGCAGCAGTGCGAATGGGAGACTTTGCACCATCTGCCGCCACCAGCAAGCGAGTGCGAATTTTAGATTTTAGATTTGGGATTTTGGATTGGGGAATCTCCCCTTTCACCATAATTTCTAATTCAACAGCGTCCGCTTGATAGTCAGCACTAATTACTTCTGCGGGACACAGCCAATGCACGTTCGGGCAATCTTGCAAGCACTCTTGCAAAGCTGTCAGCAACACTCGATGTTCCGCTCCATATCCAAGTCCATCTGTGCCTAAATCCGGGGGGTGGAATTGCACCACTCCGGGATAGTCAGCGTCAGACAGGCTAATTTGTCCGAATGTAGCGATTTGCGGTAATATTTTGTCCCAGATGCCGATTCCTTCAAAGATACGCCCGGACATCACGGAAATAGCATAAGCTCGGCCTATAGCAGCGGCAGCAGACTGGGGCGATCGCTCAATTAATACTACGCTCAACCCGGAATCTTTCAAAGCAGCCGCGAGAGTTGCCCCGACAATGCCACCGCCCACAATTGCTAGATCGTAGTCAAAATCTTGCTGGTGTGTGGGTGTCTCCGCTGTCAAACTTGGTTGAGTTATCTGTTCCAGCGCCATTGTTAACAAAATTTATCAAAACAAGAGAAATATTTACTCTATTTTATTCTGACGCGAACATCTGGGTTGATCAAGTTGACATTAGCGGTGCATTACAAATCAAACACTACTGTTAACTGCACGTTGATGTAATTTTCCCCGAGTTTGCCAACGTAAAGCAGTGTAGCGGCGCGATCGCGTGGAGTCTCTGATGCTCTTAGAATATCACCCTGCACGATCTCCCCCATTACGTTTTGACCCGGAGCAGTTGCTCCGGGTCAAGACGATGCTCACAATTGCAGGCGAGTGCTTTAGGATGGGTAATCAGCAGATTTAATGTCACCCCTACTAATTGCATTGCAATCTAGAAGGGGATTTTTTACGAGAAAGCTTCCTCCAAACACTCCCATACATTTGTCCTATACAGGAGCGCCTTGCTGAGGGTGGCTCCCCATTTGAGCCGCCGCCGCACGGGCGAAACTCACCCGGTTTTCAAAGTCGAGTTGCTTGACTTGAGCTACAAACTGGTCTGTTTCAGAGGGCAGTTTATAGTCAGCGGGCATACCAATGATGCGACCGTCTTCCATGCCTTGTGCTAAACGCAACCACACATCCATCTTGGCGCTAGGGCTTAAAGCACCATAAGAACGGCTAATTTCATTATCTACT
This sequence comes from Microcoleus sp. FACHB-831, assembly GCF_014695585.1. NCBI lineage: Bacteria > Bacillati > Cyanobacteriota > Cyanophyceae > Oscillatoriales > Microcoleaceae > Microcoleus > Microcoleus sp. FACHB-831. Next base: position 68,613 of record NZ_JACJON010000046.1, read on the forward strand.
CGTCCAGCTATGTCGCGCTGTGCTTGCAGTTGTTGGTCGTGGGGTAGTGCTTCAATGCTGTGATAGAAGGCTTCAGCAATGTCTTGGGAAGCAGGTGCGTTTGCTGGGTTAAGACCTTCTTTGAGGTCGAGGTAGCCGAACCATAGCAAGGCGAGTTGAGTATCGACATCGAAGCGCCCAAGGGCTTCAACTACTTGCAGAATGTTTTTATCTGTCGTAACTGTCATAGATTTCTCCAATTGCTTTATTTACAGATTGAGGTTTTAAACCAGTCAAGGCAACTTTGTATCGCCTTCACTATTAAGTTTTAATAAGCTGGCAAGTATTATTACCCCTGCTGAAGACAGATATGGGGATCGGTACTATTGATGGATGTAGATAGTAAAGATTTGCTACAACTGCACTCAGAAAAGCGATCGCTCGTTGGTTGCTGTAATTCAAGCGGCTATAGGTTTTCAATAAAAATGCAGAACCCCGCTAGCAGCATTAGCGGGGTTCATAAGTTATGGCGTTGTATTGTTTGCAAAGAGAATTATTTAATAAATTATCTCGGCATTGGCATTGGCTATAGTCTAGCCATCAAGGCGATCGCTACTTCTCAAGTACATGGAAATTAGCCGATTAATTCTCAATTAACTGCTGAGATGAAGAGCAATGGTCTTCTAAGTTAACGTTTCTGGGCAGCGATCGCCAACTTTGCTCCTTTAATTTGACGCACGCGATCCATCACCTCAACCACTTGCCCGTGATTCACCCCTTTATCTGCATTCAGCACTACGAGCGCTTCTTGATTAGGCTGGAGCAACTGACGCACGCCTGCTTCCAGCGCGTCTAGCTCAATTGGCTGGCGATTGAGGGCTAACCGTCCCTGCTGGTCAATCGTCACCGTAATTTGCGCTGGCGGCTGAGTTTGGACAGTCGATGCTTGCGGCAAATTGACGGCTAATCCCTCCGAGCGAGACAAATAAAGGGATGACATGATGAAGAAAGTCAAAATGGCGAAGATCACATCGATCATCGGCACTATATTTATCTGGGGCGGTATATCTGGCTCATCGGGTAGACGCATGGCGCGATCCTCTTTCATAACGACGGCGGTAGAGCAATTCTAGCTGACCGCTGTACTCTTGAATCAGTGCTATTTGACGCAGATAGAATCCTCGAAAAGCATTAGAAAAAAACAAAACAAACATAGCAACAACTAAGCCCGAGGCTGTGGAAACCAATGCCTCACTAATCCCTGCTGTCACTCCTGTGGTTTTGGTACTCCCCGCATCGCCCAATGTCAGTGAGGCAAACGAGTTAATCAACCCCAAAACTGTCCCCAGCAAACCCAGAAGGGGTGAAAGACTAACGATAGTGTCAAACACAACGTTAAATCTTTTCAGCACAGGAATCTCTGCTTGAGCTTCACTTTCGAGAGCCAAACGGAATTCCTCTGGATTGGGATCTTCCAGTTCTAAAGCCGCTAAAAAGATGCGCGCAATAGGCAAATCGGCATTAGCTTGTAGCTTTTTCAGCGCTACGTCCGGATTCTGCTGATATGCAGATAGCGCATCTCGCACTACACGACGTTGCCGTTGAGTAACACGAAACCAAAAAGCTATACGCTCTGCAATGAGGGCTGTCCCTACTACGGAAAATGCCAGCAGCGGCCACATTACCACGCCGCCTGCAATAAAAAGCTCAGTAATTCCCATGTACTTTTCTAGGGCAATTTAGAAGGCAAAGGAAGCTTACCAGATTGCTCTGCGGCAAAGCTGATATAACTTCTCTTGTGAAATTAAACCTAATGCAAATTCCTGTCAAGTATTTTATTACTACATAACCGTAATATTTATTTACAATAAAAACTTTGTACTTTGAAGTGCGGCGAACCGTGCTGTTGAGGCTTTGGCTGTAGAAATGCATTAATACAGGGATTGAGTTTTTTTACTTGACATTTGCTCCTAACAGCCGTAAGTTTACTCAAGCAGATGCTAATCATTGGCAATAAGGTATGAGCTTGTCAAGCATTGCTGTACAGCAGCGAGAAAAAGAAGAGGAGGCCCTGAGGTCGTTCTTAGCCTACGGCCTCATGGGTTCCATTGGGCTGCATATAGCGTTGCTGACGCTCGGCAGTTTTTGGGTCAAAAATGCTGAATTTGCAGAGGAACCGGTTGAAATCGTAGTTGTAGATGCGCCTACTGTTGAAACGATAAAACCCCCAGAGAAGAAACTAGAAGAAAAGATTCAACCGAAAGACACTTCACTAGGGGGAGGAGGCTCTGGCGGGGGGTCTGGAGGCAAAGCGGGAGGAGGCTCTGGCGGTGGTGGCTCCAGCAGCCCCGCCGTAGCTACAAGCAGCGAAACCCCCGATACTAGATTTGCGCCTTCATTTAAACCAACCGCTTATGTGCCACCAACTGAAACTATTAAACAGCAATCACTTGCCCGCTTGCTGCCCCCTCCCTTGCCCAAGCCTGACCTGAAGCCAACACCCCTGCCTACGGTACCGCCAGAAGTAGCCCAAACTGTAGAGCCGACCCCCATACCGACAGTACCGCCGGAAGTAGCTCAAACTGTCCAACCGACGCCGCCACCACCAATTCCAGAACCTACGGTATCGCCTGAAGTAGCCCAAACTGTAGAGCCAACGCCCGTACCGACACCAGTGGCTAGTTTGCCGCCTGCACCGATAGAAACCCCTTCGCCGACGCTAACACCGCTTCCGGAAAAACTGCCGGAACCACCGCGAGTTAGTACGCCATCACCAATCCCTACCGCTACTCCAGAAACAAGGCCAACCGAATCGCCTGCTGTTCCTGTGACGCCATCTCCACAACTTGAAAAGCCAGAACGCACAACACAGCGACAGCAACCTTTTGGACAAGTTACCGACAGATTAAGAGATCTTCTAGGACAGAAAAATACCCCAGAACGTCAAGAAATTGCTAAGAACGATCCAAGCCCGTCAAACAACAGCAGTGAAGCGGGCGATCGCACTAGCATTCCTGGTAGTGAGTCAAACGGTGGAAGAAGTGGCGGTGGTACAAGCACTAGCCCCGGCACAGGTTCTGGCAATGGCACAGGGTCTGGCTCTGGCAATGGCACAGGGTCTGGCTCTGGCAATGGTACAGGTTCCGGCTCTGGCAATGGCACGGGGTCTGGCTCTGGCAATGGTACAGGGTCTGGCTTTGGCAATGGCACAGGTTCTGGCTCTGGAAGTGGTTCTGGAGATGGCACAGGGTCTGGTTCTGGAAGTGGTTCTGGAAATACCGGGCCGATCGCCACAGGCCCAGGACAGGGAGCAGCTCCTAGAAATCGCGATCGCAAACGTTCTACAACAGGTTCTGGCTCTGGTCGTGCCTCTTGCCGCAGGTGTCCCGAACCAAAATATCCCAGAGGCTCTGAAAATTTAGAAGGCAGAGTGGTTGTAGAGATAGAAATTGACAGAGATGGCAATGTGCTTGACGCACGGCCTGCTAAATCCAGCGGTCACGACATACTCGATCAAGCCGCCGTCGAAACTGTAAAAAACGAGTGGAAGTTCTCCAGATCTGAAAGCGGACAGCGCATAAGGGCAGGACTTAACTTTACTAAGAAGAACTCAGATTTCGCTCGTGAAGCCCGAGAACGCGAACTTCGCGCTCAGAGACAACGGGAAATTCGCGAACAGCAAGAACGCGAAATTACCGCTAAAAGAGAACGCGAAATTCGCGAACAGAGAGAAGAAGAACTTCGCGAACAGCAAGAGCGCGAACAAAAAGAACAAGAAAGGTTAAACCGCGAGATTCCAAAGGTGCCAGAGTCACCGTCTCTGCCTGCTTTACCAACGCCTGAGTCTAGAACTAAACCAGAAGCTTCTCCCAAACCTGCAACTCCTGCACCAGAACCCCCGCCATCACCATTACCAGAACCACCACCATCGCCAGAACTCCCGCCATTACCTGAACCAGCATCGCCACCGCCTGAATCGGAATCGCCACCGCCTGAACCTGTGAAGTTAGAGTAGGATGCTGCTGGCAAAGGTTGACTGCTTATAGGTTTTTTGAATAAGGCTATAGCTCAGAGGCCGCCTTTGGCGGCCTTCCGCCTAACTTTGACGTGCAGACACCGCTCGTGCAACGCACGCGATCGCCAACCTTTAAAGAAAACTTTTTCACGCTTAACACTAAAATTTCTCATTTATTAATGAAATTTTTCCTAATTAGCTTGTGAAAAATTGCGCCTCTTCGAGAACCCAACTTCAAAAAAGAGGCGATCCATACAAAGCGCAATCAGATTTCAGACCTTTTGCTGTGAGGAGATATTGTGAACCAACTGCATTTACTAAATGGCCTTGCCCTTGCTAGCGCCGTATCGGTTTTAGTAGCGCAGCCTGCCTGCGCTTATATTACTGAAGTTACAGGCGTGCGCCTCAAAGATACAGCCAACGGCGTTGAGGTGATCTTAGAAACACCAAATGGAAAACTTGGGCAAATCTTTACTACCAAGTATGGAGAGACGTTTGTTGCTGACATTATTACCACCAGGCTGCGTTTACCATCTGGCAATACATTTCGCCAAGAAAATCCAGCAGCCGGAATTCGTGAGGTACAAGTTAGCCAGCTAGATGTTAACAGCATCCGCGTTAAAGTCATCGGAGCATCCGGTATACCAAACGCACAGGTAGGAGCTAGCGATCGCGGTTTTGTCATCAGTTTGGCTGACGGTTCTGATAAAACAGCAGTTCAGCCTACGCCTGCACCCGCATCAACGACACAATCAAATAACCAGCCTCGCCAAACTCAGCCAGTTGTAACAACGACACAATCAAATAACCAGCCTCGCCAAACTCAGCCAGACTTACCAACGACACAATCAAATAACCAGCCTCGCCAAACTCAGCCAGTCGTCCCAACAATCCCATCTAGTCAAACCGCGGTAGAGCCGCAGCCAGACTTACCAACAACACCATCTGATAACCTACCTCGCGAAACCCAGCCAGACGTACCAACGACACCATCTAGCCAACTGCCAGAGGCTCAAAGCAATGGAGATGCGGAAATTGAAATTGTCGTGACAGGTGAGGAACCAGGAAGATATACCGCACCAAGCGCCACAAGCGCCACCAGGACAGACACCCCCTTGCGGGACATTCCTCAGTCAATTCAAGTTATCCCCCGGCGGGTGATCGAAGATCAGCAAGTAGTTCGAGTCACAGAAGCCACGCGCAACGTCAGCGGCGTTGCGCGAACTGAAGGTTATGGAGGCGCTACTGATAACTACACCATCCGGGGATTTGCAATATCAAACAACCTGAGAAACGGTTTTAAAGACCAAGGTTATTACGGATACTCTGATGTCGCCACCATAGAACGAGTCGAAGTTCTCAAAGGCCCAGCTTCCGTCCTTTACGGTCAGGTTGAACCAGGCGGAGCGATTAATTACATCACCAAACAACCTCTGAGCGAGCCGTACTACGCAGCTGAATTTACAGGTGGAAGTTACGACTTTTATCGTCCATCGATAGATATTTCCGGGCCGCTTACACCTGATAAAAACTTGTTGTATCGCTTAAATGTTGCATACGAAAGCTCTGGTAGCTTCCGAGATTTTGTTGACAATAAAGTTTTTGTTATATCGCCCGTATTGAGCTACAAAATAGGTGATTCTACTACCTTGACGCTGGAATATGAACACATCGATCTTGAGCGGACTTTTGACCGGGGATTTCCAGCAGAAAAAATCTTTTTTGACCTCCCGATTAGTCTTAATGTAGGAGAAAGAAGCGACATCTACACCCGCACTGACAACAAAGCAAGGTTGGTTTTAGATCATCGCTTTAATGAGAATTTGCGGATCAGGAGTGGTTTGTCAGCTCAACTTTTGGATTCACGTCGCTCAAATGTCCAGCCTCGCACCTTCCGCTTAGAGGCCGATGGTCGTACCTTACGGCGAAGATTTAATGAAGTTGACGAGTACGCGCGAGATTATTCTCTGCAAACAGACCTGGTAGGTAAATTCAATACTGGCTCGATTAAACATGAAGTTCTTCTGGGTTTCGAGTTGAATAGAAGCATTAGTGGATACACTTTCAAGAGATCTAATTTCCCTTCGCTTGATATTCTCAATCCTGTCTATGGTCTGCCGCTGCCAACCAGGTTGACTGAGGGTTTTGCAAATGAACAAGTTAACGATAGTGTAGGCATTTATTTCCAAAACCAGGTGGCATTGCTGCCAAATCTTAAATTACTTGCGGGAGGCAGATTCGATTTTGTCAACTACGACAGCGAAGATATTGCAGACATTTTTGCTGAAAATGAGGTTGTAAAAGCTAGTCGTTCCTATGAAGCGTTTTCCCCCCGTGTGGGAATAGTTTATCAACCGATAGAACCTATCTCACTGTATGCCAGTTACAGCCGCTCCTTCAAGCCAAACTTTACTGCTTTGACATCTAACAGGCAGCCATTAGACCCTGAACGCGGCACGCAATATGAGGTGGGGATGAAAGCCGAGTTGTTGGGAGGAAGGCTTTCGGCGACGGTGGCAGCTTTTCAAATTACCAAGGAAAATATAGCCACCACAGATCCCAATGATAGTGATTTCTCGGTTGCAGCTGGAGAGTTCAAAAGCCGAGGCTTTGAAGTTGATTTGGCAGGGGAAATTGCACCAGGCTGGAAGGCGATCGCAACCTATGCCTATACTGATGCTTTTGTTAGCAAAGATAACGATATCCCTGAAGGCGACGGGCTGATTAACGTGCCTCGTCATAGCGCTAGCCTGTGGACTACTTATGAACTTCAAAGTGGTGCTTTGCGAGGTTTAGGTTTTGGAGCGGGGCTATTTTTTGTGGGAGAGCGCGAAGCAGAGCTTCCCAATAACCTTGTTATTCCCTCCTATATCAGAACAGATGCCACTCTCTTCTATCGCCGCGATAATTACAAATTAGCTCTGACGGCGAAAAATCTCTTGGATACCAAGTATTTCGATTCTCAGGGAACAACTCTCTACCCCGGAGCGCCTTTGACTCTCTTGGGAACGGTGTCTGTACAGTTTTGATTTTTGTAGCTGAAAGCTACCAACTAAACTCCCTTTCCTTGTCACTTAGTAATGTATAAGGAAAGGGAGTTAATTGTAGATTGCGTTGAACGATAGTAAAACCCAACTAAATGTTTATAAAAATAGGGTTTCGTTTTTGAATTTAAATTAGATTGAGTTAGTTTTTTTATATCTTAGCTAACCGCGTTGATTTATGCTTTTTAAATCAAATAGCAATTTTTAAATAATTTTTATCTATTTGGCTAAAAAGTAATTTTTTGGTACTAAAAGGAGATGATGATATGAAAATACGGCAAATAGCATTCAAGCTGCACCGCTATGTCGGGATGATGGTAGGAATTATACTATCGATTGTCGGCTTAACTGGCAGCTTTTTAGTATTCTGGCACGAGATCGAACACTTACAAAATTTACCGCTGATGGAGGTTGTTCCTCAAGGCGATCGCGTCTCTATAGATTCAATTTTAGAACCAGTCAAAAAAGCATATCCCACTCTAAAACTGAGTGCTATCGATTTGCCCCGCAAGCCAGAAGAAACTTACAAAGTAGCGATGGTCTCACAAGATGATAAGTGGAGCGACGTTTACGTTCACCCCTATACGGGAGCGATTCTAGGAAAGCTTCAGTGGGGACAAACTCTGATCACGTTCCTCTATGACATTCATATCACTCTCCTTGCTGGCGAAATCGGCGAAATGGTTGTGGGATTTTGCGGCATATTGCTGTTAATACTAGGCGTGACTGGACTAATACTATGGCCCGGTTGGAAAAAACTGACTCCTGGCTTTAAAATCCGGTGGAATTCCCCCGCGAGGTTGCTTAACTACGATATCCACAAAGTAGGGGGTATCTTGTCTGCTGTGTTTCTAGTCGCGATCGCTTTTTCAGGCGCAGCAATAATGTTTCACGAGCAGTTTGAACCTGCTGTTTACTGGCTTACAGGTACGCCAAAGCCTGCCGAAGTCAAATCGACCATCGTTGCGAATTTGCCGCCCTCTTCACTAGAAACAGTTCTACAAAAAGTTGATGCTGCATTACCAGGAGGCGAAATTACGTTCATTGTCCTTCCTAAAAAACCAGATGGAGTATTCAGAGTAACTAAGAAATTAGCCGGGGAAATCCACCCTTCAGGTCGCACCCGTATTTATCTTGACCAGTACAGCGCTAAAGTTTTGCGGGTGGACAATGCACTCGTTGCGCCCCTAGCTACCAAAATTATGAATGTACTTTTACCGTTACACAACGGTGCTTATGGTGGGCTGGTAATGCGTATTATCTATGTGTTTGTTGGCCTTGCACCAATGGTTTTATTTATTACTGGCTTTGTGTTGTGGCGTCAGCGCCAGTGGGCGATCGCTCGTCGTCAAGAAGCCATCCGTCAAAGCCAAGGTTTACCAGCGCCAGATAGGGAGATACTTGTAACTACTGCATGGCCTTGGATCTGATTTTAAGACTTGGGGTGGAAGGTTTTTACACCCTGAGTTTCTACTATTTTTTTATAAAGCTTTATTTACTAACAGTTGTTTATAACAAATAATCGCTTATTAGTATTAAAAAAGCTACACTATTTATATTTAAATTAATAAAAAATAAGCTTTTTTATGTTGTTGGTTATTCATACAATGAACAATGAACAACCAACAACGAACTAAACCATGCTTAGGGACATAAGTTCATCAGCCATATCGAAGTTAGCCGTAGCGTTTTGCACGTCATCGATCTCTTCTAAAGCATCCATCAACTTGAGGAGCGATCGCGCCTGCATTGGATCGCCTACTTCTACCGTATTATTGGGAAGCCAGCGCAATTCGGCATTGCTGACCGAGTAGCCGTTGTCTTTTAAAACCCCGGCGAGTGCTTCCAAGTTTGCGACATCTGTAAATACTTCGCCTACTAACTCATCATCATCTTCGCTTAATTCATAGAACTCGGCACCACCAACAAGTGCAGCTTCTAACAACTCTTCTTCATCAATTTCACCGCGCACAGTACAAACGCCTTTTTGCCCAAACATCCAGCTAACGCAGCCAGTTTCACCCAAATTACCGCCATTTTTCCTGAAAGCTTCTCGCAGATCTGCCGCAGTGCGATTGCGATTATCTGTGAGTGCTTCAATAAGAATGGCGACGCCTCCTGGCCCGTAACCTTCATAACGAATTGATTCTAAGGCGGCGTTATCGGCTCCTAGTTTACCGGAACCTTTGGCGATCGCTCGTTCGATATTGTCATTGGGAATCCCTGCTGCTTTGGCTTTCTCAATTGCCGTGCGTAATTGGAAATTGCCATTAGGATCTGGGACGCCGCTGCGGGCTGCTACAATAATTTCCCTCGAAATTTTCGTGAACGTTTTGCCCTTTACAGCATCAACTCTTGCCTTCTGGCGTTTGATATTCGCCCACTTACTGTGTCCTGCCATACAAATTAAAAATTCAAAAGTTTCCCTTAAAAATGAACATCATTTTAATTTTTAATTGTTAATTTTTAATTGTCAAACATTTCTCTGTCCTTAGCAATTGTTCAAACTCTATAGCTGGTAACGGACGGCTGAACAAGAAGCCTTGCATGATATCGCATCCGTGCTGATAGAGGAAAGCCAATTCATCTTCTGTTTCCACTCCTTCAGCAATTACCTCAAGATTCAGATCGTGAGCCATTTGAATTATTGCAGTTGTAATCGCGCTGTTTGTAGCATCATTAGCTATATTGCGGACAAAGCAACGATCTATTTTTAAGGTAGTAAATGGGAATTGTTTTAGATAACTTAAAGAACAATATCCTGTTCCAAAATCATCAATAGCGATTTTAATACCCTTGGCTTGCAATTGACCCAAAGTAGCGATCGCAGAGGGTACATCTTGCATCAAGATGCTTTCTGTCAGCTCCAATTCTATTGCCTGGGGTTCAAGGCCAGTTGCTGCGAGTACCTCAACAATTTTTTCGCTCAAACCTGGCTGACTAAATTGACGACATGACAGATTAATCGACACCCGCAACCAAGGAAAACCAGAGCGATGCCACAATTTAGTTTGCTTTGCTGCTGTTTTCAATACCCACTCGCCGATAGGAATAATTAGCCCATTTGCCTCTGCTAACGGAATAAAAGATCCAGGAGAAATCATCCCTAGTTCTGGATGTTTCCAGCGCACTAAAGCTTCAGCTCCAACAATTTGCCTTGTCTGGAGATTGACTAGCGGCTGATAATAAACTTCAAATTCGTTGCGAGATAACGACTTATATAGAGCGCTTTCTAGTGCCCGATCGTCTTTAGAACCAACCTGCATTTGGCTGGTGTAATATTGATAGCTATTTCCACGTCTATTTTTTCCGTGTGACATTGCCGTTTCAGCCAACTGGATCAGAGTATCGATGTCGCGAGCATCTTTGGGATAAAAAGCAATTCCGATACTGCTGGTAATGAAGACTTGCTGACCGTTAAGGAGAAAAGATTGAGAGAGGGCATCAAGGAGAGCTTCAGCAATATGGGCAGCTTCTCGTTGATGATGAATAGGTGATAGTATGAGCGCAAATTGATCGGCATTCAACCGAGCGACTGTATCTTCAGGACTGACAACTCCTGATAACAGACGGGCGACTTCTTTGAGTAAACTATCACCGCAGGAGGGGCCGAGAGTATCATTGATGCTGCTGAATCGGTTTAAATCGAGGAAAAAAATCGGTACTATTTGCGAGCTTTCTGTAGTTTTAGACAGAAATTGATTCAGCCGTTCTCGTAATATTAAACGATTGGGCAACCCGGTCAAGCTGTCGTAATGTATTAAGCGATTTAGCCTTGAATTTGCTTGTTTGAGCGTGCTGTTATAACGCTCTTCCATTGCTTGCTGTTTTTTAAAGCGGGTGGCGATCGCTCCTAGCAGTTCGGCTCTGGTAAAGGGTTTTGTGAGGTAATCATCCGCTCCCATTTGCATCCCCTTACGGAGGTCGTTTTTGTCGGCTCTAGCGGTAATAAAAATAAAAGGAATCGTTGCCGTGAGAGGGTCAGAACGCAGCGCACTCAGCACCGCGTAACCGTCAAGTTCAGGCATCATCACGTCGCACAGAATCAAATCGGGGATCTCCTCTCTCACTAGCTGCAACCCGATGACACCATTTTCAGCGGCTCTCGCATCAAAGTCTTCTGCATCCAGCAGTTCCATGAGGTTATACCGGATGAATTCTTCGTCTTCAATTACCAAGATCTTTTTCATGGACAATTTTAATTTGGAGTTGTAAGGAAGGGGGCGATCGCGCTTTGTATAGTAATTCTTAATTAGCCTAACTAAATATTTATTTTCTACATATGGCTTGTTGCGAACATAACAAAGCTAATAGCTAATTGGCAGGGTAACGGTAAAAGTAGTACCTACTCCGATTTTACTTTCTAAAGTAATCTCGCCCCCGTGCAGTTGCACGCACTTCTTGACAATTGCTAATCCTAAACCAGCCCCAGGGATATTGCCGACATTGCCAGCCCGATAAAAGGACTCAAAGACGCGGGGTTGGTCTTCTGGGGGAATGCCAATGCCCTCGTCGCGAACCTCAAAGACGGCATACTCATTAAGACACCTGAGACTAAACTCTACAGTGCTGCCCTTGGGGGAATACATTATGGCATTTGCCAGTAAATTACTTAAAATCTGCTGTAGCAGATTTTTATCTAGGTGGCACGAGGAGGGCTGTTGATATATTGTCAAGTTAATGCTGTGCAGAGCGTTATCGCTCAATTGCACTTCTTCTACGATATCGCGACATAACTTTGTTAAATCTAGTGGCGAAGGGTGAAATTTCAAAGTCTCAGCTTCTGATGCACCGATAATCAACACATTGTTCAACAACTGCGTCATATGCTTCACCGACTTTTGAATGCGGTGTAGGTGAGTTAGTTGTTTCTCCTCCGCCCATTTGTGACGGTAGTGTTCCAGCAATTCAGCCGAAGACAGGATGGTGCTGAGGGGAGTGCGAAACTCATGGCTGGTTGTGGTAATAAATTGAGATTTCAGTTCGCCAAGTTCTTTTTCTTTAGCCAAAGCTAGCCTGATATCTTCTTCCAATTGCTTGCGTTCGGTGATATCTGCCCAGTAACCAACAATTTCCAGCAAATTGCCAGCCTTGTCCCGCACTAGCTTTGCTTCGTCGTGCATCCAGCGGTAGGTTCCGTCTTTGTGCAAGAAGCGATATTCGTGGGTGTGATGCTCCTCGTCAAATAACTTTGCCAACCCAGTCATGACCTCATCTATCTCTTCTGGGTGTACGCGATCGCGCCAGAAGTTGGGTTCCTCTAAAAATTCTCGCGCTTCATAACCAAATACGCTGCGGACGTTCTCGCTTATAAACGTAGTACCGTAATCCTCAGAGGCCTTGCAGCTATAGATTACTGCTGGGCTAGAAGATAGTAAATATTGCAGCCGCTGTTGTGTCATCAGCAGCGCCACTTCTGCAAGTTTCCGACTGGTAATGTCGCGATGCATCCACAAATGCCCGCAGTAATTTTCTTCGACAAAAATCGGCACGTAATCTCGTTCTAAGATCCTTCCGTTAGTCAGCAAGATTTCTTCATTAGTAATCACTTGTCTGCGAGCAATGATTTCTTCCATACGCTGTACAAATTTTTCGGGTGAAACAAACAAGTATTTGTGTTCCAGAGTGGATTGAGAACAATCGAGTCCTATCAGAGCATTAGGAGGCGCCTTAACGCCGAACATTGTGCAAAATGCTTGATTCACCAAAATAATCTGCCTTGATTCATCTTCAACAAGAATGCCCGCCTGTAAATTTGTAATCAGCGCTGTCAGGCGCGATGTAGTGGCGCGAAGTTCTGCTTCCGTTCGTTTGCGTTCGTTAATTTCGTTCTTAAGTTGCTCGTTCGCTTGCCATACTTCAGCGGTACGCACCTCTACTCTCATTTCTAACTCTTCATATGCCAGCTGTAACTCTATTTGAGCCTCCACCTGCTGAGTGATATCTTGAGCAAGGGATGCCACACCTATTACCATCCCCTCAGTATTTCTCAATGGGGTGTTGTACCAATCGCAAATGATGGTTTCGCCCAGCTTTGTGATATTCTCGTTGGTGCTGCGAGTGCCGCCTGTTTTAGTCAGTAATTGATTCCAGATTTGGCCTACGCGATCGCGGGCACTTTGGGGGATTATCAGGCTGTAAGCATGACGACCTTTGGCTTCGCTCTCACTGTAACCAAAGATGTTCTGTGCAGCCAGATTCCATTTTGTAACTTCAAAGTTGAGATTCCATTCAATTACGGCGAGTGGGGTTTGCTCGACGTGGAGCGATAGTTTCTGTTCGGATTCTTGTAGAGATGCGATCGCTTTTAGTTTTTCTTCTTCACTAGCTTTGCGCTCGCTTATGTCTATACCTGAGCCAACGTATCCGACAAAGTTACCGCTTGATGTAAAGCGCGGAATGCCTTTATCTAAAATCCAACAATACTCGCCATCAGCTCGTCTCATGCGGTATTCTATCGTAAACTTCTGACGAGCATTAGAGGCAGATAGATAAGTATTTAAACAGCGATGTCTATCTTCGGGATGGATGCTTTCTCCCCAGTTCGCGCCCAGTTCTTCTAGAGTTTTTCCAGTAAAATCTAAGTAGGGTTTATTAACAAAAATACACCGCCCGTTGCGATCCGTCATCCAGATCAGCACTGCTGCGTTATCGGCCATGATGCGAAAGCGTTCTTCGCTTTCTTGCCTCGCCTCTTCCGCTCGCTGGCGCTGTGTAATATCAATAGCAAGACCAATCATGCCGATGATTTGGCCGTTTTCGTTTCTTAGTGACGTTGCTCGATTGTCATACACAAAGTCTCCTAATTTTCCAATCCACTCATTCTTTTTTCCAGCGAGTACAAGGACGAGCTTTTCCAAGATGTCGGTATTGTTGCGGTAGATATCAAATACTGACTGCCCAACCACCTCCCCAGGCGCAAGTCCCAAACTCTCCAGTCCTTTTCCTTCTGAAAGGGTAAACACGCCTTCGCTATTTATGGAATACAGGATGATAGGCGCATTAGTAATGACGCTACGCACAACCGATTCGCTGCTTTGCAGTGCTTCTGTAGTCTGCGATGATGGGGTAATGTCGGTGGCAAAAATGATATTATTTGCGATTCCATCTGTCGATAAAATACGCTCTGTGGTTGTTTCGAGCGATCGCGCCTCAGTATTTGGCATACTGATGGATTGTTGGTAAATACTTTTTTGCAGTAATTCCTGTTGTGCTATTTCTGACGTGGGTTGTAGCGCTTTGGTTATACTTTCGTGGGTGACAATACCTACCAGCCTATCTGTATCGTCTAAAACTGGTAGGTGACTCAGGTTGTGCTGATTTAAAATTGACAAAGCTGCGGAAATATCGATGGTCTCAGCTATTTTTAGAACGCGAACAGGCTGGCTCATCACTTCTTCAATTTTGACATTAGCCAAGTTCATGCCTGACGCCACCAAACGCACCACATCCCCTTCTTCTAATAACCCAACTATTTGCGTCTCTTGCATAACTAAAACGCATCTAGCCCGTGCCGCATTTTGTATGGACACGTTTGAAATTTGCCGATCGTGCTGACTCATCTGCGCGATCGCATTTAATAAGGGCGTGTCAGGAGCAACTGTTAGAGGATGACGATCGATAGCTGGCTCTAAGGCAGAAATGCAGAAAATCTGAGTGTTATTTTGCATAGTAACTGACTGGCGATCGCATCCAGGTTCACTGGCGATCGCATACACCTTAATTAATTATTCAACTGATGAATTTTATTTATTTACTCCCGCTAGATATTACCCCCTAAATAAAATAGCTTCAAAAAGACCATCAATCGCCCATCCAGGCAGTGCAAACATCATATAAAACGCCTTACTGTAGTTCCACTAGCTTCTATATTTTTCTTTAAACGTATTCAATTTTAGCGCTTATGTAAATAAGTGTCTGTTAAATTAGTTTATTACTACCGTTAAAAGATTATTCAAGCAACACAAAACAATAAATATTCCTGGCTGCGCCCAAGCAGTTTTAGCCAAGGGCAAAATAATTGACATATACTTATTACCGCAAGTTAATCTATACAATGCTTACACCTCTATTTCAAAAGCACAACTTACCCAAAGATGCTACCGCTTCAGATTAGTTCTAAAAATATAATCAAAAATTAATTTTTTTATACTTTGTGTATGCGCTGTATTTGGCGATTTGTTACTTTTAAAATTAGTAAACTTTACTCCAATCATTTTAATTTATATTGTTATAAATTTTTGACTAAATAAGATTTTATAGCATGAATTCACTAGCAATAATCGTTCCAATTCCAGCGTTATAGCCAATCTACTCTACATTTTTTGTATAACCTATCTCTAGGGCGCACACTTTTAACAGTTAGCACTGAATTATTTACCCCTTTATAGCCAAGTGGGATATATAAGACTTATAAAACAACTGTAAAGTTCCTATTAGAACCATAGCCTTAATATAATATATCGCTGGCTTGAACATCGGTAGCCTAATGTAAACTAATTTAGTCAGGCTAGACTAATTTTGATTGACCTCCATATACTAAACCTTGATTACTTGGTATTTCATTTTAAGTTTATGTTTAGCAGCTTCAAAATTATTGAATATTTCTTTTAGCAATTTGTTCTAATTTCTCATTTCTTACCAATTATTCTACTTGACTTCTGTACCTTATGTAATTTAAAGTTATAATGGGAACTAACAAGGTATAAGTCTATAAACTAAAGCTATAGTCGCTTGTGAGCTAAAATCCAGTTTAAAATTATGGCTAAGTTGGCTATTCTGTCTACATTATACTTTAATTAAAAACTTTGTTAAAACAAAAGTAATTTACAAAATTAAATAATTTTCGCTTAAAATGCGATCGCGCATATTTGGTTCTAGCGAATATCTTAAGGCTGGTTATGTTGAATAAAATCAGCGGGATTTATTCCGTTTAAAGGATAGTCTGCGCGTCATCTCCGCCTTCAGCTTAAGCGGTTGTCCGCCTAAGTTAGCGTAGGCAATGATAACTTCACTAGCAACCGGAGGATGGCGATCGCAGGAAGTAAATCTGCTGCTAATCGCCGGATAAATTAGTAAAACTTAGGAATTGGTTATAGAAATTGATATTTTTGATAAAATATTAGCGAGCGCTCGTTTTAAAAGGTTTGCTCTCCATATCCAATATATTTGCTGGAATCTACCGAATAATCTTAAATAATACAATCGGCAAAATTGCTATATTAGATAATATATCAGAAGTAGAAAGCCCAGCTCCACTCGGTTATATAGTTGATGCGATAAAAGATTTTATTCCAGATAGGGTAAAATATGTAATAGGCAACGCATGGAGAATATTAAAGTTTAGAACTCATGAACCTTTGTAAAGGCATTTAGCATCAGGCAATATTAGTCTGAACAGCAATTCAAAGAAATTTACAGTCATTTCTTTCCTGATTGTTTATTTACCAAGATGGTTTGTTTTATGGGGGTAACGTGGCAATATCGTCAACCCCGACAATACGAGGAAGCCGTTCGCAGTAGGTTCTGTGCAAAGTCGCGATGGGTAATTCACCCGTTGACAGCTAGCGCCACTACCCGAAGATAGAAGTGGGAACTTTTGGCGCCCGCGTTCATCAAACAGTGTAAAGAGAAAAATATACTCGGCTCAATGAAAACTGGACTTAATGTTAAAAGAGCTGTGGGCGCGATCGCCACAGCAGGACTTGTTACCTTCACCGCTATCAGCAGTGCGATCGCGCAGACAGGTTTTGGTCAAAAAGAAGTTGACCAAGAGAAATATATCGCTATGGCAGCGCCCTTTGGTGCTGGTAATTACCAACTGATCGTCCTCGAACAAGTATCAAACAAACGGCAATGCTGGAGTGAAAGCGGCACGCAAGCGCCTATACAAGTAGATCCGTTGCTACTCAAATTCGACTTTACGGGCATTTGCGGACGCAGTACCGACAGTAACGGCTATTCCATCCGTATGGCGGGAACGGATTACGGACAGAAGTACGACTTCAACCTGGTTAAGCGCGATGGGGAAGTATTACTCGTCGGACAAGACTTGCGCGATCGCCGCGCTCCAGTTATTAAAATTGGTAGCACCCAAGGCATGACCGATGGCTTTATGAAAATTATTCTAGAGCCTGGTTGGAAGTTTGCTAGAAGAACCTACGACGGTAAAACACTAGGTCACGTCTATCTCGCCAGCGACGTTGTAGCTACTGGTATCGACCTTTCCGGTTCCGGTACTGGAACGGGAACTGGCACGGGGACGGGGACGGGCACTGGCACAGGTACGGGCACTGGTACAACTTTAGCCTTCCGAGACATTTCCTCAGATGTATACGCTAAAGAAATTACCGACGCTGTGGCAATGGGCTTCGTTTCTGGGTTTAAAGAAGACAATACCTTCCGTCCAGAAGTCGCCTTAACGCGAGAGCAACTCGTGTCTATGGTGTTGGAAGGCTTAAGCAAACTACCGGGGACTAACGTCAACATCCCCACTCAAGCAGCATCCAAACCTTATCCCGATGTCGATGCTACTCGCTGGAGTGCGGCTAAGATTCAATGGGCGCGAGATAACAAGATTGTCAGCGGCTATAAAGATGGCAAGTTTCGACCCACTCAACCCGTTACGCGAGCTGAACTGATGGCGGTGCAGCGGCGTGCTGCTGAATTCGCCAAATCTAGTCGCGGTTTGCCTTCGCAGCTAACTGGCAAAAATTCACCCACCGCCTTCTCTGATACCTCCAAACACTGGGCATCTGGATTAATCGGCGAAATGTCTTCTTATTGCAATGTTGCCTCGCCTCTCAATGAAAGAGGCACCAACTTTGAGCCGGAGTCTGCTGCTCGTCGCAACTATGCTGCGGCTGCTACTCTGCGGATGCTCAATTGCGCTAAGTCTGAGCAGTCATAGAGAATTGGGGAGACGCGATAAATCTGGAGACACGATAAATCGGCGTCTCTACAAAACTGGCGACTCCGGACTCCGGACTCCGGACTCCGGACTCCCTATTTACAATCTGGCAGCGCAGATGGCGGCTCCGATTAGTCCTACTTGAGGATTAAGGACAATATGTACTGGCACTCTTTCTAGTAATGAACTGACGCGCCCTTTGTGGGTAAAGGCATGGATGAACCTTCCATCTTGCATTAGGGGAAGAATTTTGGCGGCGATGCCACCAGCAACGTAAAGACCGCCGTAGGGTAAGAGTTTGAGGCCGAGATTGCCCGCTTCAGCGCCGTAGGCTTCTACAAAGATTTGCATGGTTTGTTGGCAGAGGCGATCGCTGTTTTCTAAGGCAGCTTTGGCGATCGCTGCTGCTGGCTCAACTGTCTTCTCGCTCTGACCTGCCTGTGCTTCCCAACTTCGGACTATTTGCCCAATTTCTGGCGATTCGCTGGCATACTGCTTGTCTCGCAAAAACTGGTAAATAGCTACAATCCCCATTCCGGAAACTACGCGCTCAACTGAAACTCGCTGGATATCGTGTTTATCTAGCAGATATTTCAACAGTTGAAATTCTAACTCCGATCGCGGGGCAAAGTCAGCGTGTCCGCCTTCAGAGCCAAATACTTGATAGCTGTTTCCCTGCTGGATTAAAAAACCTTGTCCTAAGCCAGTGCCTGCACCAATTACAGCAATCGGGGCATCAGGCTGATGCTTGCCTGTTTGCAAGGTGAGCAAGTCTGAGTCTTTTAGACCCAAAACACCATACCCAACAGCAGCAAAATCGTTTATTAAACTAATTTGTGCAATTTTTAATTGCTTTTCCAGACGCTTCGCGTCGAGAGACCAGCCAAGGTTGGTCAATAATGAAGTGTTATTGACGACTGGGCCAGCGATCGCAAAACAAGCTTTTTGAGGTACTGGCATATAGCCCAAATGTTCAGCCGCCGCCTGCAAAAACTGCTGCACAAGGGGCACCAAATCTGGAAAATCGCGGCTGGGATAAGTCGCCTCATCTAGACTGTACAATTCTCCCGCATCTGGCTGTTCAACCAAACGCAGAATCGTTTTAGTGCCGCCGATATCCCCTGCTAGTAACAATCCCATGACGTTAATTAAACCGGATGACTTTTTCAGTTTCGCTCAAGTGGGACGTATCGCCATTGAGTTCCATAACCCATTCTTCACCCACCCGCACAATTTTAACTAAACAGCACAAAACAGCGTTTACTTCAGGTTCGCCACCGACTAAACCTCTGGTTGTACCCAACACGGATGCGCCGTGTCCCACCAATAGGATATCTTCTGGGAACTCGGCGGCGAGTCGTCTTGCGGTTTCCCCTGAACGTTCTAAGACATCTTCGCTAGTTTCTGGATAGTTGGCTATAACGCGAGAGGTATAGTTTAGGTCAATTCGGGGATATTTTTCGTGCAATGCTTCGATTGGGAGTTTTTCTGGTATGCTTGGCATCCAGCCAGGATTTAGCCATTCGCTTAAGCCGGATTCAACTTTAATGGGTAAATCGAGGGCTTCTGCTACCTGGTTTGCGGTTTGCACCGTTCGCAAGAAAGGCGAGGCAAAGATATGGGCGATGTTTTCTTGCCCCAGGCGTTGTCCTAGTTGCCTTGCTTGGATGACGCCATCATCGGAAAGTGGCGGATCGAAGGGGCGTTCTGCGGTGTTAAACCATTCGGGGTTAACGAAGTCGAGGCGGTTTCCGTGTCGGGCAATCCAGATGGTTTGAGACATGGGTTTAAAGATCCGGGCGATGTTCGTAATCGCGGCTACACAAACAAAGCCCGTCTGTGCGGGCTTCAAGTTCACTATACTCTTAGTCGGGGTAGAAGGAATAATCGAGGATATGGTAGCGTGCGATCGCATTAACTCCCCTCAAAACCTTTTCAGCTACTTTTTTAAAGCTATCTCAACTAATTACTCCATATTTTTATACGGAGAAATAGGCAATTCAAATTCAACCTCTTTTCTCGCTTCAAGCAACTTCATATCTTCATAAGTTACTAACCTTTGGGGTGTCCGAACTCGTCATATTTAGTAATTTGAGCTTCTGCGAGTTGTCCGGCGGGGAGGTCAACCAGTTGGAGGTTGATGTCGAACTTTGTTTGAGGTGAAAGGAGGGTGTGCCAGAGGTTGAGGGCATTATTGTTGAGGGTGTAAATAGATGCGGGAAATGAGTGATGGATATGACTGTTGAAGAATTGCTCAGGCGCTATGCTGCTGGAGATAGGAATTTCTCTGGGGTTGATTTGGCGAGAGCCAAACTGAACCGTGTTGACTTGAGTGGTATCCACTTGGAAAATGCCAACTTGAGCCGTGCTGAACTCAGATGTGCTGACCTGACTGGTGCTGACCTGAGCGGTGCCAACCTCAGAGAAGCTACTCTGACTGGTGCTGAGATGAGAAACACCAACCTGAGAGGAGCCAACTTGAGCAGAGCCTTCTTGGATAGTACCGATCTCAGCGGTGCCGATCTGAGTTATGCCAACATTGAGAGAGCCGACCTCGGTAGTATTTGTGCTGTTAATGCTAATTTCAGCGGTGCTAACCTGAGATCTGCCCGTTTTGATGTCGCTGACTTGGAGCGTGCCAACTTCACTGGTGCTACCCTCAGTGGTGGTTTCATCTATGAATCCAACTTGAGGGATGCTCTGTTTGTTGGTGCTGACTTGCGGAATACTGATTTGTTTCAAGCTGGATTTTGGGGTGCTGACCTCAGCAATGCCAACTTGATGGGTAGTCAGAGGGTTGATCTTGATGATGCTATTCTCTACAACACCACTATGCCCGACGGAAGTATCATAAACAACGATTGTAGGTGCGGGTAAGAAATTAACGTTGCTTATAGTAGACGCTCCAAAAGTATTTTAATCGGCTGTTTTTTCTGCCTCCAGAAAACTATTGGGCTGTTTAATCTTACTAGCTCTCAAAGTATTACATTTCTATTTTTTTCGGAATCGCATATAAATTTATTCTCTTCGATATTCTACTCAATATCATTAGGAATATTTGCAAAGAAGTTATTGCCGATTTATTGTTTTATGTAATTGACATTTTTGACAATAGATTCTTAAGCATCCCAATTTTTTTCCATTTGCCGCCTTGTGTACTATTTACTAGGTGTTTTATTTTCTACCCAGAAACCCGCAGCATAGGAGTTGTTTTTACCATCGGCTCCTAGCGATCTAAAACTAAAATTTGCATACGTTTATCAAAGCTTAGGATTTTCCTCCTAATCCTCAATATTTCTTCCTGTTGACTATGCTCGCAATTATTCAGTAGTTTATGAAGCGCTTGGAGAGGCGGTGGTATATCCTCATTGATATCTGTTTTTTGCTGCGTAATTTCTATTTGTAAAACTTTCCCAGTATCTACATCTTTTAGCTGTAAATATAAATTTTCTGTCTCTATCAAAATCTCACAACGTAAAAATTAAACAACTAGATGGTTATACTTTCTATCTGTAAAGTTATCTCTATGAAAACTTGGCGCGATCGCCACTAACCCGATGGGTTGTTCATAGTCTATTTCTTCGCTAAAGGGTTTTTCCTCACGCAAAGCATCATAATAACGAGTTAGCTGCTGAACAATATATCTATCTTCAGTATTTTTCAACTCAACAACGACTAACTGTTTATTCTCACTCAGCCCTAAAATGTCACAAACTTGACCATTAATATAATATTGTCGCTTCAGACAAGTTAATCCAAATAGCTGCTGTAGATTAGCCCAAACAAAATCTTCTAGCGCCGCTTCACTCGCAAATTCCCACCCCGTACCTGTTTTCCTTAAACCTGCGCCACTGAGCATTTTTACTTTACTTCAAAAGAATGCTACTCTTGGACTTCCCGCACCAAGAGCTAATGCTACTTTACAGAGCGATCGCCAAACGTATGCCGTTCGGTTGGCTCGCTTCCACCCTTTTATTCACCATTAAGTTTATTTGTCAATCTTTATTAGCAAAAATACTAACTCACCCGCGCCATTGCAGGTGGGCAAACATTATTTCCATTTTTGTTGCCCAAGATGCAACTACCAGGCCGATCGCTGGGTACTCTAAATTTAGCTACACCAGAACTCCATCCTGGGAAATAGATCGCCGCTCTCAGAAATGTTACAATTGGTTACAAGCAAGCGCCCCGATTAAGAATCTTTTTGAAACACGGCCATAGTTGTAGCGATCGCAACTTCCTCACTACCGCAAAGTACCTTTGCCCTATCCCCTTCCTTATTAATCAAAGACCAGCGCTATGAAAACTGCTCAAGCTTCAACAGACCTAGTACGCACCTATCTGCGAGAAATTGGCCGCGTCCCCTTGCTGACCCACGAGCAGGAAATCGTCTTTGGAAAGCAAGTACAGCGCTTAACCAATTTGCAGGAAGTGAAAAATTCACTTCAAGAAGTGCTGGGTTATGAGCCAAGTTTAACAGATTGGGCACGTTCAGCAGGTATAGAAGAAACCGAGTTAAACAACGCGATCGCAGCAGGTGAAACAGCCAAGCGCAGAATGGTTGAAGCTAACTTGCGCTTAGTGGTTTCTGTAGCTAAAAAATATATAAAGCGCAACGTTGACCTGCTGGACTTGATCCAAGAAGGTACTATCGGTATGCAGCGCGGCGTCGAGAAATTTGACCCCACCAAAGGCTATCGGTTTTCAACATATGCTTATTGGTGGATAAGACAAGCAATAACGCGGGCGATCGCAGAAAAAGGTCGCACAATTCGCCTCCCCATCCATATCACCGAAAAACTTAACAAAATTAAAAAAGCTCAACGCTACCTAGCTCAACAACTGGGACGCGCCGCCACAGCAGCCGAACTCGCAGCCGAATTAGAGCTTACCCCCAAGCAGGTGCGCGAGTACCTAGAACGGGCGCGTCAACCACTATCTTTAGATTTGCGCGTTGGCGATAACCAAGATACAGAACTCGGAGAGTTGCTAGAAGATACTGGCCCCTCCCCAGAAGAATTTGCCACCCAGTCATCTCTGCAAGTCGATCTAGAGAAAATTATGGCAGATTTGACACCCCAGCAACGCGAAGTTTTGGCGCTGCGATTTGGTTTGGCTGATGGACAAGCCCTCACTCTCGCCAAGATTGGCGCAAGGCTAAATATTAGCCGGGAACGAGTGCGGCAAATTGAACGCGAAGCCCTATCCAAACTCCGCAAGCGCAAAGCAGACATGGGTGAATATATTGCCAGCTAGTTTGGCGCAAGGGATTTGAGCCTACTAGATGGGGATTGAGGACTCTTGACTCCGGACTCCGGACTCCGGACTTTGGACTTCTAATCCCCACTACCTTGGCGAATAAATACGCCGCTTGAGGTACGGTTGCGCTCACTCCACAGCTAGAGGGAGCCTGTTACATTAAGTTATACAAAGGTTAATAACTCTAAAAGCAAACATCCGAGTTAACTACAACAACCAGCAGATTAGCGGCTACTCCCTGGATCTCAAATTGGAGGCTGCTGTCGCTACCAAGTAGGGAGGTTTAAGGTGAATAACCAATCAAATCGAGTTTCAGAGTTCTTTGATAGCGATTCGGAAGGCAGCAACGTGCTGTGGCAATATGTCCAATCCATGAGTCCAGAGACAATCGCCCAACTCTCAAAGCCATCTTCTTCTGAAGTGTTTCAAGTAATGGAACGCAATATTGTAGGGTTGTTGGGTAATCTGCCTCCAGAGCATTTCGGTGTTACAGTTACCACCAATCGCGAGAATCTGGGGCGTCTTTTGGCCTCTGCTATGATTAGTGGCTACTTCCTGCACAACGCTGAACAACGCATGGCGTTTGAAAAATCTTTGCAATCGGCTTCCGACAGCCCACGCTTATAAAGCCTAGTTCTTGTAGAGATGATTATAAGCTCGTGTCTACAAGAAATTTCTATCAAAGACACTCGGCAGATTGATTTTCCAATCTGCCGAGTTCTGCTATTTTGGTTATTTGTTGGTGATTGGCTCCATCATGTTTCCCTGCAAACGGGGTATAAAAGCAGGGTTAACCAATGGCCAATAACTAATAGTTAACAAATATGAATGAAAAGCTTTCCCCTTTTCCGCATAAGTCAATCGGCGTCGCCGTCATTTGGAACGATGAAGGGCAAATTTTAATTGACAAGAGACGCCCCGAAGGACTGATGGGCGGGCTTTGGGAATTTCCAGGTGGCAAAATAGAACCTGGTGAAACGGTTGTTGAGTGTATTAAACGAGAAATTTTAGAGGAGTTAGGGATTGAAATAGAAGTGGGCGATCGCTTGCTGGCTATCAACCACATTTACTCGCACTTTAGCGTTACCCTGAACGTACATCACTGTCGCCATCTTAGTGGCGTTCCCCAACCCATCGAATGCGATGAAATCCGCTGGGTAAGGTTAGATGACCTCGATAGTTATGCTTTTCCTGAAGCCAATTTCCAGATTATCGACGCCCTGCGCCAGTTTTCACCTAACAACTTCAGCGATAAACCGGGAGGGTGAAGTGAAAACAGCTGCCTTGATTGCCAGGAGAATCGACCCAAATGTGACCGTAGTGTGCGCGGATGATGCGCTGACATAGACCTAAGCCTAGCCCGTAGCCATTTTTAGCTTCATCTCGCTTTAGCCGAAAGTGGTCTTCAAAGACGCGATCGCGATTCTCCGCTGGGATACCCGGCCCATTATCGAACACGCTCACCTGAATTTTTTGTGTCGTCCGGTGCAAAATTGAGATCTGAATCGTCCCTTCTTCCGGAGTATATTTAATCGCATTGTCTAGCAAATTCACAATTACCTGCCGCACTCGCTCTCTATCTGCATACACAGTCGGCAAGTCATTAGGAATATCTGTCACCAAGCGTTGTGATTTTACCTTAAATTGCTCCTTCATCTGAGCAATCACATCCCAGCACAGTTCCCCTATCTCTAATTTGTGCGGTTGAATGTGTAATTCGGCACTGGTTCCCCTAGCGGCTTCCAGAATATCTACAATTAATCTGTCCATAGCACGGATTTGGCTCCGCGCCTGCTTAATTAATTGCTCCATCAGTGCTGGTGACAACCGCGTATTACCGCTATTAGGCGGCTGTTGAATAATTTCTATGGTTTCCAACGCTAGAGAAGCCGCAGTTAAAGGACTACGCAAGTCATGTGCTAAAAGCGCGATAACCCGGTCTTTAAAGTTCAGCTGCTCTTCAAGTTCTTCTTTTTCTTTCTGAAGACGAAACACTTCGTCGGATAGCTGAATCAGTTCTGCCGAATGAGCAACAGAACGAATTCTAGTGTCCGATGAGCTATTCTGCTGCTGTAAGTTAGGCTCCACATTGTTTGCAGACTCGTATTGCTCAACGCTGGTTTGCCAGCGCGGCCACAGGTTCTGTAGTTGGACGACTAAATTACTACCAGCGAGTGCCTGTCTAGGAGCGGGATGGATTTTAATCAGAGCTGGGGTAGCGACAATTTTGAAGTGTTCAGCTAAATAAGGCTCTTCACCCACCTCGACTACCTGAAGTTCAAAGCTATTATCTGCCTTGATCTGCTCCAGATAACTGTAAATTTGCTGGAGCTGTTTGCGCGAACTAGGACGATCATCGACAAACAGCAGTAGCTGTAACGACGCTTCGGAAGATGTAGGAGATCCTGAAGCTGCCTGCATTAAATCTGGTTTCAGCACTAGGGACAAACCGATAACGCTTTGGGCAAAAGTGGGATTGACTGTATGTGGCAGAAAATACTTACTTCTTTTAAATTTAATCTTTATTTCATCATTTTGACAGTCTAAGATGTGGCTTAGTTTATTTTTACACCTGTATCATACAATCTTAAAATATTGTAAAAGTTTTTCCAGCTACAGTTGGTGTCAGTTCTACATCCACCCCCACCCGAATCACTATGGCTATTGGCTACCTCGCGCTTGTCCTTCACGCCCACTTGCCTTTCGTCCGCCATCCTGAAAGTGACTATGTTCTGGAAGAAGAATGGCTGTTTGAGGCCATTACAGAAACCTATATTCCCCTCTTACACGTATTTGAAGGCTTAAAGCGGGATGGCGTTGACTTCAAAATGACTATGAGCATGACACCACCTTTGGTGTCAATGCTGCGCGATCCATTGCTCCAAGACCGCTACGACGATCACTTAGCAAAATTGGAAGAACTGGCTGAGTTAGAAGTTGAGCATAACGCGCATAACGGCCACATACGCTACCTAGCCGAACATTATGCCACTGAGTTTAATACTATTCGCCAAACCTGGGAACGTTATAACCGGGACTTGATAACGGCCTTTAAGCAATTCTTAGACAGTAACAACCTAGAGATCATTACCTGTGGCGCAACTCACGGCTACTTACCGCTGATGAAGATGTACCCCCAAGCGGTATGGGCGCAAATCCAGGTTGCTTGCGAACACTATGAGCAAAATTTTGGCCGTCCGCCTAAAGGAATTTGGTTGCCAGAATGTGCTTATTATGAAGGGCTAGAGCGGATGCTGGCGGATGCTGGTCTGCGTTATTTCCTCACAGATGGTCACGGCATTCTTTATGCGCGCCCTCGCCCCCGCTTTGGCAGCTATGCGCCCATTTTTACTGAAAGTGGAGTTGCAGCTTTTGGTCGCGATCACGAGTCTTCCCAGCAGGTTTGGTCGTCTGAAGTCGGATATCCCGGTGCGGCAGAATATCGGGAGTTTTATAAAGATTTGGGCTGGGAAGCAGAATATGAGTATATTAAGCCCTACATCATGCCTAATGGCCAGCGCAAGAACACTGGTATTAAATACCACAAGATTACAGGACGCGGCTTGGGTTTAGGTGATAAACAACTTTACGATCCATATTGGGCGCGGGAAAAGGCTGCCGAACACGCTGGAAATTTCGTGTATAACAGGGAGCGCCAAGTTGAACATCTTAAGGGCATTATGGATCGCCCTCCAATTATAGTTTCGCCCTACGATGCCGAGTTATTTGGTCATTGGTGGTATGAAGGCCCCTGGTTTATAGATTACTTGTTCCGCAAGTCTTGGTATGACCAAGGTACTTATCAGATGACCCACTTGGCGGATTATTTAAAAGAAAATCCTACTCAGCAAGTGTGTCGTCCTTCCCAGTCGAGTTGGGGTTACAAGGGTTTCCACGAGTATTGGCTCAATGAAACCAACGCCTGGATTTATCAATATTTGCACAAAGCCGCAGAGCGGATGATTGAGCTAGGACGGCGGGAACCAGCGGATGAATTGGAGTGGAAAGCACTCAACCAAGCGGCGCGGGAACTGCTACTGGCGCAATCTTCAGACTGGGCATTTATTATGCGGACGGGGACGATGGTTCCGTATGCAGTGCGAAGAACGCGATCGCACCTCATGCGCTTCAACAAAATCTACGATGACATTCAAGTTGGCAAAATTGACAGCGGTTGGTTAGAAAAAGTAGAGGAAATCGACAACATCTTCCCCGAAATTAACTATCGCGTTTATCGACCCCTTTAATAGAATAGGGTGGGCAACTTCCCACCCAGCCACGTCCGACAATGCAGGTGATTCTGGAATCGCTACCTCCTGCCTCGTAGATCCTATGCAGGCAGGTAAGAATTTTTAGAAAACCTGGAGGTCAGCTCGTGGGTCTTTTTGACAATCTTCGCGGTCAATTTCTAGATGTCATCGAATGGTTAGACTCCACCAACGACACTATTGTTTACCGCTTCGAGCGCTACAACAATGAAATTAAACAAGGCGCTAAACTGACGGTGCGACCCGGCCAAGTCGCAGTATTCGTCAACGAAGGTCATGTGGCAGATGTGTTCGAGCCGGGAATGTACGAACTATATACCCGCAACTTGCCTATCCTCAGTACGCTGAAAGCTTGGCCTTATGGCTTCAATTCTCCGTTTAAGGCAGAAGTCTACTTTTTTAGCACGAGAGTCTTTACTAATTTAAAGTGGGGAACTTCCAACCCCATTACCGTGCGCGATCCTGAACTAGGCCCGGTGCGGTTGCGGGCTTATGGGAACTACAGTATTAGAGTTGCTGACCCAGCAGAAATATTAAAGCAACTTGTCAGCACCGATGGTTTGTTTCAAGTTGATGAGGTCAGCGATAACCTCCGCAATATGATCTTGACTGGCTTTGCCACTTGGCTTGGTACAAGCAAAATTTCTTTATATGACTTTGCCGCCCACTATCGGGAGATGGGCAATAACATCCGCAGCGCTATGCAGCCGGAAATGCAAAGCTTCGGGTTAGAACTAACCCAGTTGTTGATCGAAAATATCTCCCTACCCCCTGAAGTTGAGGAAGCGCTCGATAAGCGAACGTCGATGGGGATTCTGGGGAATATGCAGCAATATGCCCAGTTTCAGGCTGCTAACGCTATAGAGCATTCGGCTAAAAACCCAGGCGGTGGCAATCAGGCTCTAGATTTTGGTGTTGGGATTGCAATGGGTCAGCAGTTGACGGGGACGATGCAACAGCAATCTCCCCAAACGCCGCCGCCGCCACCGCCACAAATTCAGTGGTATATGTCGCGCAACGGTCAGCAGATGGGGCCGTTTGCGGCAAATCAGTTGCTCCAAGAAGGTTTGACGGCTCAAACGTATGTGTGGCGTGCTGGTCAGGATGGTTGGAAGTATGCTTCGGAAGTGCCGGATCTAGCTTTGTTGCTGGGTTCTACGCCGCCGCCACCGCCAGTTGGATTGGGGGATTGAGAAAGAATCTTGCACCTTTATCTAATAAAACCCGGACTTGGGGGCCTCCCTCCAAACCCCCTCGGCCTGAGAGTTGTGTTTAATTGCTGAAAAATAGGCAATTTAGGGGTAGATTCCAAAGCATCTCCCGATGAAAGCTGTGCCTATTTGTGAGGCTATATTGCCCAACCACAAAGGTTTAAGGGAGTATTTGGGTTAGGGGTAAGGGCTGAGGGTGGAAATGAGGTAGATAAAGAGTTTACCTCTACTTGTAAGCGATCGCATCCTATCAATGAATACTCCAAAACCACAAGCTAAACAATTTCCCTGTCCCAGTTGCGGAGCTAATTTGCAGTTCAACCCCCAAGGCGGTAAGCTGAAATGTCCTTACTGCGGCTGGGAAGATGCAATTCCCCAGAGTGCCGAACAGGTAGAGGAACGTTCTTATGATGAATACCTCAACACTAACCGCAGTCAACTTGCCACTTTATCTGCAACGGCTATGGAAGTTGCTTGCTCTAATTGTGGAGCAAGTGTAACTTTTGAGCCTCCCCATGTAGCTGGTCAATGTCCATTTTGTGCGGCTGCTATTGTGGCGCAACCTAAAATGGCCGACCCAACTGTCGCACCAGAAGGTATTGTGCCTTTTACTGTTGGTAGCAAGGCGGCTAGAGAAAATATTAAACGCTGGATTGGCAGTCGCTGGTTTGCACCAACTGAGTTAAAGCAGTTGGCGCAACAAGAAAAAATTCAAGGGGTTTATTTGCCTTTTTGGACTTACGATACTTATACTGTCAGCCACTACACTGGCGATCGCGGCGACTATTATTATGTAACTGAAACGTATACGGAAACTAACGGTGAGGGGGCGACGGAAACTAAAACTCGTGAGGTGAGACACACCCGTTGGTACTGGGTTTCTGGCAAAGTGGATCGCTTTTTTGACGATATTTTAATTCCAGGGACGAAGTTAGTTAATACGGATCGCCTGGATGCTCTGCAACCTTGGAACCTCAAGGACTCGCTACGCCCCTACGATCCATCTTATCTGGCAGGATTTGAGGCGCAGCGATCGCAGGTTGCCCTAGACGAAGGGTTTGAAACTGCTAAACATATTATGGCAGGTTCGATTGATGCTGATGTGCGCTACGACATTGGCGGCGATGAACAGCGGGTTAATAATATTTCGACTGCTTACAGTGCGATTACTTTTAAGCATATTTTGCTCCCTGTATGGATTTCTGCCTATCGTTATCGCAACAAGTCATACCAAGTAATGGTGAATGCAATTACTGGTGAAATTCACGGCGATCGCCCGTATAGTGTTTGGAAAATTAGTGCCGCTGTAATTGCTAGTTTTGCTGTCGTTGGCGCGATCGCTTACTTTATCTGGAAAGCACATAATTGAAGAACAAAACACGCTTTATCACCCACATTCCGCACCCACAACTGTCACACATCAGCAAAAGGGGATGGAAGAGTACAAATGAACTAATGAGAAACCAGAATAAACAGGCTTAATGATAATAAGTGGCATTAAGC
>NZ_JACJON010000047.1 GCF_014695585.1 Microcoleus sp. FACHB-831
GTTCAGATAGTCTTGCAATGTATCAGATGTCAAAATCACTGGGGAGAGGAGATGACGCAGCGCATAAAGGGTAGCTGCTGTACCCGCTAAGGTAGACAACAAAGCAATGACCAGGACTCGCACTGCCATTTCCCAGGAATAGGAGTTGGAGATGACAAAACTGAACACTAAGGCCAGAAGAGGTACGTGGGTGCCTAAAAAGGCCACCAACATAATTTTGGCGGTATAACTTTTCTTGACCAATCCGAAATTAGATAGGAAGGAGTACAGGGAAAGTTTATGATTGAGCTGCATAGATTGTGAGTTAGGGTTGAAGATTGGTAAGTTAGTTACTAGGTATTTTGGCAAATGAGCGCCTTGAATTGACTATAGAGGAAATTAATTTTTATTAAAATAAATTCAATTTATGTTTGCCCATATAATATAGCTGTATGCGTAATATACATTTCGATACAGTTCGATAGCGATACCTCTACCATACAGTTTTAAAACCCAAAAACGTCATCGTAAAATTACTGATTTATGTATAAATAATTTTTATCGAAGACAACTTTAATTAAAATAAAGCTTACGCGGACTGGCACTCTCCTGCTGTGAAAAAATGCTAGAGTCTAAAAATATGAAGGACTCTGTGATGCGACTCGATTGCTGTTAGTATCTGCTGCCAGCGAGATCAGGCAAAACATGAGTTCTAGGCTTTCAAAATCTTGCAGGTATGTGGCAAAATTTTCCTCATACAAGATACTAGCGGCTTCTTGAATACAGGCTCGTAAGCGTTCTAATCTTTGGGGGTTTATAGCAGTCTAACTCGATTGATTGACACTTAGGATGTTCTGACTATTTTTTCCTATATGCCAGAGTGAGATGCACCCGGCTGCTGATTGTCATTCTCGATACACAGTCATTAGCGATCGCATTCCGGTATTTTGGCAAAATTGGGATGCACCCCAGTAACTTTCTGTTCGGTTGTGGCGAACATTTATATTACAGGTTACTGGAATTTCCACAATGAACTCTGTTCCTCTCTCTGAGGCAGAAATACAACTGATTCGACCCTTATGCTTTTCTACTACAATCTGGTGGCTAATGGACAATCCCAATCCGGTGCCGCTTCCTACAGGTTTTGTAGTAAAAAACGGATCAAATATTTGCTGGCGCACTTCTTCATTCATGCCAGAACCATTGTCTGTAATACGGATGATAACGTAGTGAGGATCAGCGATTGGGTCAGCTACGGGTTGAATGTTGTTAGCGGAGGGGCAGGTTATAGATATCCATTTTGGAGTTTGAATTAACGAAGTGCTGATAGTAATCACTCGTGGAGACGATTGATTTTCCAGGGCGTCAATGGCATTATTCAACAGATTTAGAAATACCTGATTTAATTGGCTGGCGTAACAGGTCACATGAGGCAGTTGACCGTAATTTTTAATCACTTGAATTTCAAAAGGCTCATCTACTGCCCTAAGTCGGTGCTGCAAAATTAGTAAGGTGTTATCAATGCCTTCATGGATATCTACCAGTTTTAGCTCCGATTCATCCAATCTAGAGAAGCTTTTGAGCGATCGCACAATTTCTTTAATGCGCTCAGCCCCCACCTGCATTGAATCCATCAGCTTTGGCCAATCTTCCACTAAAAAATTTAAGTCAATCTCAGAAGTTAATTGCTGAATTTTTGGTGTGGAATTCGGGTAGGTCTGCTGATAGAGTTCAAGCAGCGAGAGTAGGTCTTGAAAGTATTCTCTGGCAGGAGTAAGATTGCCTTGGATAAAACTGATGGGATTATTGATTTCGTGGGCCACTCCCGCAACCATTTGTCCCAAACTCGACATTTTTTCATTTTGAATTAATTGAGCTTGGGTGTGTCTCAATTCGCTCAAGGTCAGTTCTAGCTCTTGTGTTTTTTCGCGTTCTCGCTGGCTTGATTGTTGCAGGGCTTCTGACTGCTTTTGAATCTGCGCTAATAATTCTGCTTGCTGCAAAGCGACTCCCAACTGATTGCCAATCTCGACCACTAGCTTGATTTCTGTTGTTTTCCATTGACGAGAATCAGAATTTTGATAAGCTGCCAGTAATCCCCAAAGTTTACTGCCTAAGAATATGGGGACAATGATGTAGGCTCTGGCTTGAAATCGCTCCAAGAGGTTGATGTAACAAGGATTAAAACCAACTTTGTAGATGTCTGCGACTACTCTGTAGTTTGCGCCTTGGCTGTACGCACCGCCGCTAGTTTCTTGCAGATAAGTATCCTGTACCAAGGAAGAAGCACCGAGGGCACTATCGCATCCCGCTTTACTATCAAATGTTTTTACAGTGCAATGCTTGTCCTCCAGAGAACTCTCTTTCAGATTGGGGTTGTTGGCTTGTTCTTGCACTAGAGAAATCCAGTCAGTTCCAACGGATTCGGAGACAAACTCTCCACTCCAGTCCGGATTGAACTGATAGACAGCGACGCGATCGCATTTAATCAACTGCCGCAATTCAGAAGTTGTGGCAGCGAAAATCGTTTCAATATCTAATGTTTGGCGCATTCTTTGAATAGCCCTGGCGAATGCTCGTTCTCGCTCTACACTCTCCCACAAGGCTTCTTCTACCCGTTTGCAATCGCTGATGTCAGTTTGAACCCCAATAAAGTGAGTCAAGCGCCCAGTAGCATCTCGAACTGGAGTAACGCACAATTCATTCCAATAAAGAGTGCCATCTTTACGAGAGCTATGCACAGTTACCTGAGTTTCTCTGCCTTCAGTTAGCCCACGCCGCACTTCTTCAAGGGCAGTTGGCGTTGAACAACATATTCGCTCATACCAGCAGGATTGGCTGCCAATAGCTTCCTCTTTTCCATAGCCTGTCATGCGCTCAAAACCAGAATTGACATAAATAAGTGGGTTGCCAGGGACTATTGCATCGCTAATGAAAATGCTGTTCGATGAAGCAGCGATCGCTCTTTGTGCGAGTCGCACGCGCTCTTCAGCCAGCTTTCGCTCAGTAATGTTTCGTTGCACGGAAACCCAATGAGTAAATGTGCCTTTCTCATCCGCAACTGGCACAATCTCAAGCTCTACCCAGAACTGGGAACCGTCTTTGCGGTAGTTGATAAGTTCCGCCCGAACTGGCTGCCATGTCTCAAGCGCAGTACGAATTTTGTTTAGTTGCTGGCGATCGGTCTTAGCACCTTGCAAGATGCGTGGCGTTTTGCCGATTACCTCTTCGGAAGTGTAACCCGTCATGCGGATAAAAGCTTCATTGACATAAATAATCCTCGGATCGGGAAGATCAATCGGTTCAGCTTCGGCAACGAGCACTGCATCATTGGCATTCACTACTACGGATTCCAACAGGCGCAAACGCTCTTCGGCCTTTTTGCGATCGCTGATATCACGGCAGACACAAATCAGACCTCCATCCGCCGTCGAGGTTAGGGAAACCTCCTGGAAATAGGTGCTTCCATCCTGCCTTTTTGCGATCGCTTCACCATGCCAATGCCCTTGGCGCGACAGAATGGGGAATATGTTTTGCTCTAAGCGTTTGATCTCATCGGGGTAATAGAGTCCGCGCCAAGTCTTGCCCACCAGTTGAGTGCTGCTATCGTAGCCATAGAGTGTAACATGCGCCTGATTCAGGTAGATGTACTCTTGTGCTGAATTGAGAATGGCGATACCGTCCATCGCCGCTTCAACTGCTGCTAACTGTTGCTGCAAGGCAGCTTCTGCCCGTTGGCGTTCTTTAACTTCATTTTTCACCGCTTCAAATTGAGCCGCGCTGGGCATTGCCAGGGCTTGGGGAAGCAACGAGACTAGCTCAAAAGCCGTATATATGGAGACAAGGGCGGTAAACGCTTTGACAAAACCTGATAGCCAATAATTGGGATGCCAAAGTGTCCAGATTTCCATTAGGTGACCCGTGCCACAGGAAACGATGAAAGCACCAAACATCAGGAAAATCCAGTTGAAGGGTACATCTCGCCTCTTTGCGACGAAATAGCTTAGCGTTAGGGGAATTGAATAATAAGCCAGCGCTGTCAACGCATCTGAGACAATATGTAACCCTACTAACTCAGGCTTCCAGAGATAGCAGTGTCCGTGAGGAATAAAAAATTCCGCTAAAATCATGTTGATTATCTTAAAGATCTAAAATTCAATCTGAAGATAGATGCAAAAACTTGAAAGGAACTGGAACTATCTTGCCTCTGTAGTCAGATGTTTTCAAGTAAAGATTGCAAGTTAAGCACACAACATAAGGCAATTAACTTCCATATCCCCAAATAAGACCAACTCTATTCGTAGAAATCTGCGAAAATAAAAAAATTAGCTAAAGCCTGTTGGATTTGAAGAAGATTGAGCCAATATTAATGAAAAGTCAACCATCACGACGGAAGCGGGGTGTAATTCTCACGCTTCAAGGTTGGCAACGCTTACAAAGGGCACAGCGCCAGTGGGAAATTCAAGAAAATGCTGGCAATTCCTACACCTTGGAAGAATTAGGTGAACTGAGCGGTTTGAGTCCTAATACCATCGCCAAGGTACAACACCGCCAAGTTGCAGTAGATCGGCAAACTTTGGAGTCTTACTTCAGCACGTTTAATCTCACTCTGTCCCGTGATGACTATACCAATCCCGACTCCGACAATTTAAAGAGTGACTCTAGAGTTATGCTCAAAGGTCAAGTTCCTCTAAATTCCCCCTTTTATGTAGAGCGTCCCCCTATTGAGCGACTTTGCGATGAAACCATTTTGCAGCCAGGGGCTTTGATTCGGATCAAAGCTCCCAAGCAGATGGGCAAAACCTCTTTGATGATCAGGATTCTTGACTCGGCGCGATCGCAGAATTTTAAGACGGTTACGTTGAGCTTGCAACTGGCTGATGCCGATGTGTTCGCGAGTCTAAATCAATTTCTCCGGTGGTTCTGTGCAGTTATCTCTCGGAGTTTGAGACTACCTAATCGATTGAGCGAGTATTGGGATGACGTTTTTGGCAGCAATTACAACTGCACCGATTACTTCGAGAGTTATCTGTTAGCAGAAATTGACACTCCGCTCGTATTGGTATTAGATGACGTGGACGTGGTGTTCAATTACCCCAAAATTGCCACGGACTTTTTTGGCTTGCTGCGAACTTGGTATCAGAAAGCCAAGTATGCAGACAAGAGCAGCGAGGTTTGGCAAAAAATGCGGTTAGTAGTGGTTCATTCTACGGAAGTTTATATCCCGCTCAACATCAATCAATCGCCTTTTAATGTCGGATTATCGATTGAGTTGTCAGAGTTTACCCTGCTTCAGGTACAAGATTTAGCGACTCGGTATCAACTGGATTGGGGAACCCAAGAGGTAGAACGCCTGATGAAATTGATTGGCGGGAACCCTTATCTAGTGCAAGCGGCACTGCATCATATTAGCTGCCAAGACATCACGCTTGAGCAGCTATTAGAAACCGCGACGACTGAAGACGGTATTTACACTGACTATCTGCGACGCCAATTGTGGAATCTTCAACAATATCCCAATTTGGTGAAAGCCTTGGCGCAGGTTGTGATGTCACCAACTCCCGTGAAATTAGATCCAATCCAAACCTTTAAATTGCAAAGTATGGGTGTTGTGCGCTTACTCAATAGCCAGGTTGTACCCAATTGCGAGTTGTATCGTCAGTATTTTAGCGATCGCCTCAACCAATTGCGGTTGAATTTACTCCAAGAACACCGCCTCGCTACGATTGTTTCTATAAATGCGGTAGACTTAGCGGCAAAGATGGAAGCTGACTCAGAACAGACGCAGAATCTACTCGATCAAGACTTTCAGCTCATATCCCAATTAGCTCAGCAATACGAAGGTCAGATTCTTAAATCTATTGGCGATGGGTTGTTATTTTACTTTCCTAGTGCCATCAATGCTGTCAATTGCGCTCAAGAGATTCAACTGACATTTACGCAGACAACTCCACCTACCTCCCAGCCGATGCTAACTTATCGAATCGGTATCCATTGGGGAGATGTTATTTTCAGTTACAGTGATGTCACAGGAACTGGGGTTAACATTGCCGTTTGCGTACAAGCTGAAACTTCGCCTGGAGGCGTTGGTATTTCCCAGACAGTCTATGAGGCAGTTAGAAGTTATCTCCCCCTGCAACCCATCGAAATAGGGCAACGCCAATTCGAGGGGATTGAAGAACTGATATCGCTGTACCAACTTACTCTTTGAGGGAGTTATAAGTGCCAGGTTTTTTTGTATTTGTTGGTTGCTCTGTGATGTCAAGCTCAGGTAAAGAGTGGCTAATTGCTAATGTTAAAAAGGTAATAAGCCAGTTTTCAATCCTTGAGCTACAGCTTACATCATGCTGACAGCACAAAGTCCATCTTATGAGTATCAAGTTGGTGGGAGTCTACCGATTGATGCGCCTAGTTATGTCAGGCGTCAAGCTGATGAGGAGTTGTATGAGGCATTACTTAGGGGTGAATTTTGTTACGTCCTCAACTCCCGACAGATGGGCAAGTCTTCGCTTTGGGTACAGACGATGCACCGCTTGCAAGCTGAAGGTATTTGTTGCGGAGCAATTGACTTGACAGCGATTGGCACTCAAGAAGTGACGCCAGAACAGTGGTATGCCTCAGTTGTGGCTTCTTTAGCCAAAAGTTTCCAGATTGTATTGAATATACG
This sequence comes from Microcoleus sp. FACHB-831, assembly GCF_014695585.1. Lineage (NCBI taxonomy): Bacteria > Bacillati > Cyanobacteriota > Cyanophyceae > Oscillatoriales > Microcoleaceae > Microcoleus > Microcoleus sp. FACHB-831. The sequence continues at coordinate 6,647 of NZ_JACJON010000047.1, forward strand.
AGCTTGGTGGCGCGATCGCACGCATCTATCTTTAGTCAGCCGCCTGAGTGAATTTATTGAAACCATCTTACTAGAAAAAATTCAGCAAAATGTCGTAATTTTTATTGATGAAATCGATAGCTTACTCAGCTTAGATTTCCCAGTAGACGATTTTTTTTCTTTTATCCGAGCCTGCCACAACAAACGCGCTCAAAAGTCAACGCATAAACGACTAACATTTGCGCTTTTAGGAGTAGCGACACCGCCGGATTTGATTGCAGATAAGAATCGCACACCATTTAACATCGGACGGGCAATTGAACTCAAGGGATTTGAGTTACACGAAGCCATGCCCCTGATGCCAGGATTAAAAGAGATTGCCAGTCAACCGGAAGCCTTGTTAGCTGAGATTTTGTACTGGACGGGGGGACAGCCGTTTTTAACTCAAAAGTTGTGCCAGCTTACCCTGATGGCAACAAATCGTGTCAGTGTAATTCCTGCTGGGGAGGAGGCACGTTGGGTGGAACAGTTGGTCTTAAAGCGCATCATTGACAACTGGGAAACTCAAGATGATCCGGAGCATTTGAGGACAATACGCGATCGCCTCCTAAGAAACTCCCAACGTGCGGCTAGATTACTCGGCATCTATCAACAAATCTTACAACCTCCCCAACCTCTCCTCACTAAAGCTCCGGTTAGCAAGGGAGGGCACCAGAGTTCATACGAGGAGGGGGTTCCAACCGATGACTCGCGAGAGCAAATGGAACTCCTACTATCTGGTTTAGTCGTAAAACAGCAGGGTTTTCTCAAGGTAAAAAATCCTATCTATCAGAACGTATTCGATTGGGAATGGGTAGAAGAACAATTAGATTCTCTGCGCCCCTACTCTCAATCATTCAATGCTTGGATTACTTCAAAGCAAAATGATTCTTCTCGATTGTTGCGCGGACAAGCATTAATTGATGCTCAAACTTGGTCACGGGGTAAAAGTTTAAGTGATTTGGATTATCAATTTTTAGCCGCGTCTGAAGAATTAGATAGAAAAGAAGTACAACAGGCACTAGAAGCGGCTAGGCTCAAAGAAGTTGAAGCCCGACTCATAGAGGAACAAAAAAGATTTGCTCAAGAGAAAAAAGCAGCGAGAAGACAAAGGTTCTTGCTAGTTGTAGTCTCTCTGGCATTGCTGCTTTCTTGTGGGTTAGGAGTGGCGACTTACTTTCAGTACCGTCAAACGGCTTTAAATGAGATCACAGCGATCGCCAAATCTTCCGAAGCACTATTCGCCTCAAATCAAAAGTTAGATGCACTTGTACAAGCCATCACAGCACAGCGACGATTGCAAAAGTTAGGTGTTGCAGACGCAGATATCCAGCACTCAGTTAAGGAGGCTCTCCATCAGGCTGTTTATGGAGCGGTTGACTATAACCAGTTATCCGGGCATGACAATGTGGTTAATGATGTCATTTTCAGCCCTGATGGCGAACTCATTGCCTCAGCTTCTGCCGACAAAACCATCGAACTTTGGAAAAAAGACGGTACAAAGGTGGGAACGCTTCAAGGACACAACAATACGGTTTGGGCAGTCGTATTTAGCCCCAGAGGGGATCTAATTGCTTCTGGTTCTGGCGATAACACCGTTAAACTTTGGCGCAAAACGAGTACAAAATCACCAAACGGAGAGCCGAGCTATACCTTGTGGCACACCTTAAAAGGACATACCAAAGATGTTGCAGACGTAGCGATCGCTCCTGACGGTCAGACTATTGCTTCCGCTTCTAAAGATAAAACAATTAAACTCTGGAGTACAGACGGCAAACTGCTGAGAACTCTCACCGGACATAAAGATGAAGTTGTCAGCCTTGCCTTTAGCCCTGACAGTCAAACTATTGCATCTGCTTCTAACGATAAAACCATCAAACTCTGGAGTGCAGACGGTCAACTGCTGAGAACCCTCACCGGACATACGGATAGAGTTAGAGACGTTGCCTTTAGCCCTCAAGGAAATCTGATTGCCTCGGCGAGTTGGGATAAAACCGTCAAACTTTGGCACCTTGACGGCACGTTAGTCCAAACTATAACTGAACACAGCGATGGAGTAATCAAAATCGCTTTTAACCCTCAAGGTCGTTTAATTGCCTCGGCAAGTGTTGATAGAACAGTCAAACTTTGCAAGCTTGACGGGACTCTGGTAAAAACCCTACCAGCCGCCAAGGATGTCGTCTCTGGAGTGGCTTGGAGTCCTGACGGGCAACTCCTCGCCTCATCGAGTTGGGATGGCCCGATCGCGCTCTGGAAGCTTGATGACAGTTTGCTCCAGACTCTTAACGGACATCAAGCACCAATTTACACCATAAAATTTAGTCCTGATGGTAAGACAATTGCCACTGCCAGTCGCGATAATACCGTTAAACTTTGGCGGCTTGATGGTAGCTTAATTCGCACTTTCCCCAAACAAACTGATAAAGTTTTCGGAGTAGATTTCAGCCCAAATGGGGACACCATTGCTACAGGCGGTTATGACAGCACGGTTCGGTTGTGGCGACTGGATGGAACCTTACTCCACACGTTTACTGGACATCAAGGTAGAGTTTTCGCCGTTGATTTTCATCCAGATGGACAGTCAATAGCCTCGGTGGGTGAGGACAGAACGGTTAAAGTTTGGAGAATTGATGGTTCTGAATTAGCAACTCTCAAAGGACATACCGATCACATTAACGGAGTTGCCTTTAGTCCCGATGGACAGGTTATTGCCTCAGCTAGCGTGGATGGCACTGTTAAACTTTGGCAGTGGGATAATGCGATCGCCTCTGGAAAGCCCAGCTACAGGCTTCTACACACGTTAACGAGCCATCGCCGTCAGGTAGCTGGAGTGGCATTTAGCCCTGATGGCAAGACGATCGCTTCAGCAGGTATGGATAGCATGGTGAGAGTTTGGCGGCGCGACGGTACGGAAATCAGAGCCTTAAAGGGACACAAAAATGGCGTGTTCGGAGTGGCATTTAGCCCTGATGGCAAGACGATCGCCTCAGCAAGTTTTGACGGCACTGTTAAACTTTGGAGGGAGGATGGTCAAGAGCTTGAAACCTTAAAAGGACATAGCGATGGGGTGTTCGGAGTGACATTTAGCCCTGATGGGAAGTTAGTCGCTTCAGCCAGTCAGGATACCACAGCAATTGTGTGGAATCTAGAGCGAATTTTCCAGCTCGATTTCCTCCAGTATGGATGCGATTGGGTCGGAAATTATTTGCGAACCAATGCTGATGTGGAGAAAAGCGATGCCTACGGCACGGAAAAAAGCGCAGGACGCACTCTGTGTGATGACCTCAAAACTCAAAAAGGCGCACAATAACTAAAAAACACTAATCTGCCCTGCCTGAATTGAGAGACTTTGAGAAGAGTTCAGCTACGGAGAATCAAATCCTTGCGCTCGCTCGCTACTGGCAATTTAGTTATTGGTATGGGCTGGCTTCTGAAAAGAAATATGAAATAAGGCCATGCTGTAACTGCTGTTCGGGTGATCGCACAAGCCTCAATGGAAAATTTTCCATTGAGTTATGTCACTTGTTTGTCACGCGAGCGCATACATCCGGTGTTAGCCGCCTACTTGTACTGAAGCAAAGAAGAAAAAAAAGGTTTGAAACAGGAGGAAAAAGTAGGCAATTAGGGCTTGCTGAATAACGAGAAAAAAGTGACAAGAATTGGGGTGGTGAGCGCTGCTGAGCTGGTCAAATGCAAGAAAAAACGGTAAAATCACTCGAAACCCGTGCATCTCCCTCGGCACTCGTGTATCGAAAAGTTGAACAAGCTCACCTCTCAGCAGAAGACTTTGAACTCTCCGTTGAAGGAAATTTGGCAGCAGATAACCGTTGGGTGCAACTAGCCCAACTCATTCCTTGGGCAGAATTTGAAGAAGAATATGCTCAAAATTTTGAAGCCGAAGTCGGTCCTCCAGCGAAATCATTTCGACTGGCATTAGGAGCATTAATAATAAAGGAAAAACTGGGAATTAGTGACCGAGAAACAGTTGAACAAATCCGAGAGAACCCTTATCTACAATACTTTATCGGTCAAACATCCTACATTATGAGATCCCATTTGACCCATCCTTATTGGTTCACTTCCGACAAAGAATCAGTGCCGAGCTGGTTAATAAAGTAAATAAAGAAGTGGTGAGGAGATTGCGTGAAGCGACCCGCCCCGCCTCCGAAAAAAAAATCCCCAACAAGAGAGCGAGCCGCCAAAAAATCAAGGGAAATTAATTCTAGATGCCACCTGCGCCCCAGCCGATATTAGTTATCCAACGGATTTAAAACTCTTAAACCAAGCAAGAGTTCATACCGAAAAAATTATAGATGTCCTCACAAATGTTGAATGTTAATAAATGAGGGATGAAAATAGCCAAAAATATGTTAGTTTTTGGCTAATAGATTTTAATATATCCGATTAGCAATGATTCTAAACTCATTTCCCAAAGTTGTCAAAAGTATCCTCAAAGAGCTACCAAAAAATGATTATCCAGTTTTGAATAGCCGTCTTTTTGTTGAGTGTTGGCTAGCTTATGCGCTCGATAATAGCTTAACGAGTATGCGGGATTTATTTAACCGATTAAACAAGACAGGATTTGATGTTGATATTTCAACTTTTTCCAAAGCTAACACTCATCGAAGTCTAGAACCGTTCCCGGAAATTTATCATCGTTTGAATCAATTAGTCCAGAATAAACCCCACAAAAAGTTACATGATAAATACGCAATTTGTCCAATTGATTCGACAGTTATTACATTGACAAGTAAATTATTGTGGGTGCTAGGTTATCATCAAGTCAAACTTTTTAGTTCCTTAAATTTAGCTACGGGAGGACTAGAAGACAACCTAATCAGTTTTGGGCATAATCATGATTATAAATTTGGCTTAAAAATGATGTCTAAGTTACCAGCCCATGCTGTTGGAGTGATGGATAGAGGATTTGCCGGATTAAAATTTATTCAAGAATTAGTGCAAGAAAATAAATACTTTGTTTTGCGAATTAAAAATAATTGGAAGTTAGAATTTGAGCCAGAAACCGGATTGGTAAAAATTGGCTCATCGACAGATGCTCAATCTTATAGAATGGTAAACTTTTGTGATTTGGAGACAAAAACTGAGTTTCGCTTAGTGACTAATTTGCCTGTAGATGGAGACGCAGCAGTTTCTGATGATGAAATCAGAGAGATATATCGCTTTATATGGGGAGTTGAATTATTATGGAAGTTTTTAAAGATGCATCTAAAATTTGATAAATGGATTAGCAAAAGTGTGAATGGTATTATTATACAAATTTATTCGAGTCTCATTGCTTATCTAATTTTACAACTTATATCGATTCCCCAACAATGGGGTAATAAACTATTAGATAAATTTCGCTATCTCCAAGCTTGTATGTGTCAGAAAATTAGTTATGGCCATTGGTTTGAGGAAATAATGTTTTGTTAAGTAATTTTCCCTTACTAATCTTACTCTACCTAAATATGTAAAGTTTTGTATCAGCATTCAACGTTTCTGGATAAATTCCGTTTTGTCGGTGGAGACAATTACCCGGAACAGCTTCACTTTCTTGTCTTTAGGGAAAGTTTTAATTTTGATCACCTTTCCCATCTTTTGCTCTGATTCATTCCATTCAATAGAGGCTACTGATTTATAAGTGTCTCTTCCTCGTGTCTCATCTACCTTCGCGATTCTTCTTTAAAGGACAATAGTAAATCTTACCTTCTTTGTCAATATATTGCATCAAGTTTTTTGTTGCATACCAAGTATCCATCAAAACTGTACGAAAAGACAGCGATTTATAGTAGATAAAATTTTGAAGCATTTCTAATACATGGTCAAGCTTGCTCTTGCCATCGCCGTCAGGATCGTAGAGACGATAATCAATTACCCAGAAATGGCCTGTAATAGGATTAACATACACGCAATTAACCAGACCAATCCCTTTAACAACTCTGTGTTCATTTCCACTATATTGTTTTCGGCTTAACTCAATTTATTGGCTATATCTTTTATCTAAAACTGTGTCAGCAAAAATTATATAACCTTGGTGATGACTTTGAATTAATGGCTTGACATTTTCCCATAATAGACGAGGGCTAAGCTTTTCTGTTCTTAAATAACGATTAATTTGGTCATGGCTAATTTTTTTGATATGCTCTGCTAAATTGGTTATTGTATAGTTAATTTGGCTGCTTAATAAGTATTGACAGTAATCCAGCTTGCTAAATTTCATAATTTATGCTCAGTAGAGCCTAGTTTTTGTGCTGTTAGTTATGGTAAACCTTTTTATTTTTAGTTGAACCTTTGATAGGTGGGCAGCACTGGTCAAAAACCCGTGCTGCCCACCTCATAAGTTTGATTATAATTATCATAAGACTGAATGCAGTAAATAGCTTTTTTGTCAAGTCCAGGCTTCCCAGATCGTGTGTATGCGATCGTATGTGACAGTTGCGTAAGTCCTGTTCAATTTGTTATTAATACCCTCTACTGCTCCTTGAGTTGTGCCCCGATCAAAATAGGCAATGATTTCTCCTATCCAACGTTTAATTATCCCACAGCTTTTGGGATATAATGAATGGGCTTCTGCACACCAATCAGCCAGCCCAAATAACCCTTCTGTCCAATCTTGACCTAGCTCGAAAATTGTTCTAAATTTCTCTTTTAAACCGTGCATATTCGTAAGCACTGGTGAAACTTTTTTAACTTCTTGCAATTTCTTTTGATGATTTCTGTTCAAATCTTCTTCATTTTTCAGCAAAGCATATTTACTCTTATTTAATCCCGCTAAAAGGGGAGCTTTTTCTGGAGTGTCTTCTAGCTGCAAAGCTTCTCTTTTTAGGGTCTTTCTTTGGTTATCTAATTCGTCATTAACTTGTTTCGTAACGTGAAATCTATCGGCCACTAGTTCGGCTTGAGGCATTAATTTCTCCACAACCTTTTTATAAGGTTTCCATAGGTCAATACTGACTTCCTTGATTTGCCCTAAAACCTCTTCTCCCCAAGCTTCTAGATACTTTGTAACTTCTTCTTCTGTTCGTTTTTCTATCATTCCTATTAGCCGGCTTTTGTCTAAATCTACTAACACTGCATAATAATTACCCTGTCCTTTAACTACCGCTACTTCATCGATTCCTAAGCGCTTTAAGTTGAGGGGTTTTTCTCCTTTTAAGTTTTTTCCTATATCTTTTAACATGGTGTCCACTTCTTGTTCGCTAACACCATTTCTTTTGGCGACGTTTTTGATGTCACTATTTAATACTTCCCCTATCACTTTTTTCGCAAATCTTTCAGTATATGTCCTTTTTTTATGGACATACTTTAATTCTTCGGTGAATTTTTTTCCGCATTTTTCACATCTCATTTGACGACGATTAATTTTTAAATAGACTGCTTGTTCCCCCCAGGGTAAATCTCTAATCGTTAACTGATTATTTTGATGGATTTTATGGGTTGGGGTGCAGCAGAATGTGTACGAGGCTTTTTTGTCTATATTCTCTATATATAAGACCATTCCCATTTGCTCGATGAGCTGATAATTAATCACCCTAACTCCTTCTAATTTAAGGAGGTTAGTCATTAGTTTTAGTTCGGGATTGGATGCCATAGGTATAACTCACGTCTAAATAAGCTCTTTTTCGCGTTATTAGTTAATTATTAAAAAATGCTAGACTACAGTTATTACAGTAATTTTATGTGCTAATATTACTATTTTTATAGCAGATCTCATGTTTATGAGGTACAATAACAGCAATGAGCAAACCAGTTACGAATATTTTCTTGAGTTACCTTAAACATGGCGTTAGCGATGCCATCGACTAAATCTTTATAAGTTCTAGCTGCTGTCTTTCTCAAGATAGATTTAACAGTTGACCAAAAATTTTCAATGGGGGAGAATTCAGGAGAGTAAGGAGATAAATAAATCAGTTTTGCTCCAGCTTTTTCGATAAACTCTCTTACCATCTCCCCTTGATGTATTTTGGCGTTGTCCATCACAACACAAGCATTTTTCCAAAGTTTAGGAATTAATTTCTGAACAACGAAAGCTTCAAAAGTAACTCCATC
>NZ_JACJON010000048.1 GCF_014695585.1 Microcoleus sp. FACHB-831
AGCAAGCCCCAGTTAGGTTAGTTGTGTTTACAACATCTCGTCTCATCTCAAACTGGCTCTTAGTTGCACTACCAATAGCCCTATGCGCTTGTACATCATCTGATGCTGTCGTTTCAACTCCAAAAAACGTAATTGAAGCCAAGCCACAATCCTTGCCACCATCCGTAAATAATGCTCACAAACTCAACAGCATTCAAGAAGAACGTTACTCGCTTCTCATTCATCGAGTAGACAAGCGCTTAGAGGTACTCAATAACCAAAGCGTTCCAATTTACAAGGCAAGTATTGGTATTGGTAAGGGCGGACTCAAAGACAAACAAAACATGAATGACTTTGTTACTCCCACAGGCGAGATGAGCGTAGACTTGATTCTCTACAAAAAATCTGAGTACAACCAGATTTCCCAAGATAACGTTAAGCGTTTTATCAAAGTTACTCAGTATCGCAACTTAGTTAACCCTCAGCAAGGATTAGCTCAGCTATTCAAGAACATGAGTTCTCTTGACTTTGATGGGAACGGTAGCCCAGACAGTGCCTATGGAAATGGCTATATCGGACTCACTTCAACGACAAGCATCACGGGTCCTAAAATGAGTACATTTCAGGGAACGCCCTACTGGTTCTCAATCGCACTTCATGGTACACCCAATCCGGAGAACATTGGTCAAGCTAACTCAGGTGGCTGCATCCATCTCGACTCAAACACTTTGCAGCAGTTGATTGAGAAGGGTTGGGTGAAGTTAGGTACCAAAGTAACGGTTGTTGATTAATGTATTGACGTGGTTGTGTTTTCTGCGATCGCGGTAATGCTCTTTATTCCCAAATCAATCTCATACTCTGGAATACTTACGGTATTAGAAATTTGTAGCATAATTTAACAATTGCCCAGAGGTGAGCCAGATCAGTATTTGAGCAAATTTTGCTCTAGTTCACCTTTACTGATTATCGCCTGGCAGATTGAGTAAGGAAAATAAGCCGATGGATCGATTGAACTTCAACGTACTCCAGCAGTTCTGGAAGATCGCCAAATCCTACTGGTCAGGCGATGAGAAATGGCAAGCCAGAGGGTTATTGCTGGGAGTCGTGCTGTTACTGCTGGCGTATACGGGATTGAGTGTAGTTCTCAACAACAAGCGAGGGGTGCTGATTTCAGCCCTCTCAGCCCGTGATGAGCCACGCTTCTGGGAAACTGTCATCATTTTCATCGCTGTGCTGGTGATTTATGCACCATTGCTCGCAGGTTATACCTATCTGCGCGATCGCCTCAGTTTGCAATGGCGGAAATGGCTGACTCATCGGTTTGTGGATAACTACTTTCGCGATCGCGCCTATTACAATCTGCATATCTCAGGCACTGAAATCGATAACCCAGATCAGCGGATTGCCGAAGATGTTAGGAGTTTTACCCAGGAATCCCTCACTTTTTTGCTGCGGTTGGTGGAGTCGGTGCTGTCAACCATTGCCTTTAGTAGCGTACTATGGGGAATTTCTAAACCGCTGGTATTGTTTCTAGTACTGTATGCCCTAGTTGGAACGCTGGTTACAACCGTTGTATTTGGTAAGCCGCTGGTTCGACTGAACTTTGAACAACTCAAGAAGGAAGCAAATCTCCGCTTTAGCCTGGTGCGAATTCGGGAGAATGCGGAAGCGATCGCGTTTTACCAGGGGGAAGAACGGGAGTCAAACCAAGTCAAACAGCGGTTTCTCGATATCTTTGAGAATGTCAAACGGCTGCTGGTTTGGGAATTGAACTTAAATATTGTGACGAACGCTTATGAGTTCATCCCTTTCATCTTGCCTGCTTTAGTGGTTGCACCCGCAATTTTTGCAGGAGAAATGGAGGTAGGTAAAGTTTCTGAAGCGCAAGGCGCTTTTGTCCGCGTCTTCTTCTCGCTCAATGTTGTGGTTGCTCGTTTCCAGCAATTAACCACATTTGGCGCTGGAATTAATCGTCTCTATACCTTTGCAGAGTTTTTAGAACAGACAGAGGCAACCCAGGTATCTGAAGAGCAACCAAAAATTCAGACAATTGAAGCAGATCGACTGGCAGTCGAACATCTGAGCCTGCAAACTCCCAACTATCAACGCACATTAGTAGAAGATTTGTCGATAGAGTTACCTGCGGGACAGGGACTTTTGGTGATGGGACCGAGTGGTTGCGGCAAGAGTTCGCTACTAAGAGCGATCGCGGGTTTATGGGATTCTGGTACAGGAACCATTGTTCGTCCTGAATCCGACGAGATCCTATTTTTGCCCCAACGTCCTTACATGGTGCTGGGTACTCTGCGCGATCAATTGCTCTATCCCAATACGCACCTTGAGGTTGACGACGAACACTTAAAGCAAGTTCTCGAACAGGTGAATTTAGCGGGACTGGATGAACGCTTTGGTGGCTTTGATGCCGACCAGGATTGGGCAGATGTCCTCTCGTTGGGCGAACAACAACGGCTGACCTTCGCTCGGTTGCTGCTGAACAAACCGAACTACGCCATCCTAGACGAAGCAACCAGCGCCCTGGATTTGGATAACGAGGAACGGTTGTATCAACATTTGCAGGCGAAAGGGACTACTTTTTTAAGTGTGGGACATCGCTCTACGTTGGCGAATTACCATCAGTCTTTGCTGGAACTCTCCCAAGATAAGACGTGGCAGATTAAACAACCTCTGGCTATTGTTGAAGAACAACCGGAGTTGTTTGAACTTCCATCGACTACCTAATATTGTGGGGTGCGCGACGGAAGCCTCCCATTTTTGCAAAAATACCTGACCCTGGTAAATAGCCAATTCAATGGAGGGTGGCAAGCACAAGCCCAACCACAACCCAATTTATGACCATAGACAAATCAAATCTAAGGTTTAAATCCAGTGCAGTTCGCTAAAGTTTAAAAAGATATGAATAGTATTGATGGAGAACCCAAATCCCAAATGAAACCTTTGTGGACTAAATCTTTTAGTGCTTTTTGCTTGGGTCTGCTTGTGATGTTCGCAGGTAATATCGTTCTGGTTGGTTGTGGTGAAGCCGCTAAAAATTCCGAACCTGTAAAAGAATCGGAGAAAGAATCCGAGAAGGTTAATAAAGCTGATGATGACGATGACGAGCGCCAAGAAAAAAATCGATCCTCCGATAAAGATGACGATGACGATGAGGAGAAGGATGGAGAAGATAAGGATTAGCAGTGGCGATTCACCTAGCACGATCGCTTTATAGCCGCAGCCAGCGATTCGCGTGTACTCCGACAACGAATTGCTGGTTCCTTTATTACTCAATATTCTCACCGTAAGGCGTTCTGATTGAAGTATGGCAAAGCAGGAAAATCCCCTCACGGGAGAAGCACTCATTAAGGAAGTCTGTCGGCGGATTCGGGTTGCCCGTAGCTACTGGGATGCTCATAATAATGCTGCTTGTCGGGGAGAGCGCGATCGCGCTTTAGCTCTTTACAATACGCTGACCAAAGAACAAAAAGATCGGATTCCGCAGCAGTTGCGCGTGTGGCTTCGCTACCGCAGTGAGAAATACTTTGGCCCACATCGAACGCCACCCAAGTCGAAACGAAAGTAGAAATAGTACTTTCCTTGGGTTGCGAGGAAGCTGCAATCCTGCTTTGCGTGACATACCTGTTTGCCTGCTTTTGATATCAAGACGCTTTTTCTAGTCGGTTTGCTGGTTGTACGGTGTTTGAGTAGGGCGAGTGCCATAGCGTCCCAAGCCGCGTGCGTCTGCACCACCCGTCTTTGTCGCAAACAAAAATATAAATATGTAATATGATAACAGTCCTACTATAGCTTGAATAGAGTTATTGGGTAATATAAATTGCATAGTGTTTTATCATTTAAGCTCAAGGAGGCTAAGTGGAACAAAAAAATGCTGCATTACGCGCACAAGACTTTCATGAAGCTCTTAAAGAAACTACTACCTTTGGACCAGCAGAAGTTTATTTTGAGAACACATTGTTAATAGGCAAAGCTGCAACCTTAGCAATGCACTTTAAAGGATTATTGTATATTGACGATATCAACAGTCTTAAATATGCGGCAGCAGAACTTGGTATAAGAGGGCTAGAGATACAAGCTGTATTACGTCAGCTTGAAATTGTTGATTTTATCCGAGTAATTGGCTCGATTGATGATATAAAACGCATTGATATTCGCGTACCTGAATTTAGAGATGGCTATGAAGAACTTAGTATCCAATGGAGTAACTTAAACCCTACCGAAACAGAGCAGGCTGGAGTTTTGGCCTTAAACAACTTGTTAACTCTACCTATGAAGGAGAGTGAGTTTGCGTGCTTAGGTTTGGATTCAAAAGATTTAGCAATTCTCAAAGATATAATGGCAGCTGGTCAACTAATTAAGACCCAAGCTGTATCGGGCGAAAAACTAATTTATTCACCTCTAGCCGTTGACGCTAATCCTCTCGCGTATTTGCAGTGGACAAATAAACATTCAGACAAAGTTGCAGACCTGATCAAAGTATTAACAAACCACCAAGGATTACCATTGTCTTCTCCTCTCATTTCTAGTAATAAAGTAATAGAAGATGCAATTTTAACTGGTGTGCTAATGCCAGTTGAAATTCAAGGCGCAACTGGTAAAAACCAATTTATCTTTGCGCCAAAGGGAGGGCTATTACCGGAAGAGAGGATTATTATGGATAAAGCTCGTTCCATCCTTGCCAGTGTTAGATACGGTCAGAACTTTGCTGCTGGTCGCCCTATTAAGTATCCAAGAGCAATTTTGCAAAAACTAAGGGATAACAAACGTTTCAAAAGTGGTCATCCAGATTTATATACACAATACAGTCTTTTAGCAGAAAAGCTGATCGGTAAGCCCATACAAGAAGGATTTGGATGGAATTTTGAAATTATTGATACTCCAGAGAATATGAAGGCTCTAGATGTAGCTATAGATATGCTCGAAATAGGAGAGTCTCCTACAGCCCAGATTAATTTAGAAGCTCAAAAAGCGCTCATAGGCACTCATGGCTATCTTGGGCCGACTTCTGCTAGACCACGTTTAGCATCAACTATACAAGGCTCTGCTGAAACCAGAGCAGATATTATTCAAAAAATGACTCAACTAGCACGAGGGGTTTTATAAATGTCTCAACCAATTGATGCAGATCTTAACTTTAAGCTTCGCTTCAAACGAATACTATTCCTTATGGGTTACTACTCGCCTATTGAGGTTATGTTGAGTCAATATCATGATGATAATAAGGGAGCGCCAAAGCGAAGCGATGTAACAGACTTAGATGTTTTAGGAATTAAATATGATGCTGTTTTAAATTCTCATAAAATTATTTGTGACTGTAAAACGGGAAGGAAGGTATCTGATGTTAATCGTTTATTTTGGCTGCGAGGTGTTTGCGATTACTTTGGAGCTAATTTAGGTTATTTTTTACGAACTAAAGTTGATAATCATGCCAGAGCTATCGCTCCTAAATTGGGGCTAAGAGTTATCGACGAACGTGAATTAAGGGCTTTAGAAAAAAGTCTTAATGTTGACGAGCTTGTTTTGCCAATTACTGACATTGAATTTTATAGCAATCGCAACCAACTATGGGGAATTAATGTTCTTAAAGGAAGCCGACCTACTCCAGAAGAGATTCAAATAAAAGAAGTTTATTCTTATCTTTCATATTTGTATTGGTTTTTTGATTCTCACAGAAATCTTTTTAATTTAATTGAGCGTTTTCAAAAAGTTTCACACCTTTTGCGAAGTAGTAATCCGCGAGATGTTCTGCTAGCCTATACAGGATTAGAAAGATTCGCTCACTGCCTTCTTGAAATGGGAAGCTATATTTATTCACGGGGATTATCTGAAGTCCAAAGTAATGCACGAATTTATTTATATGGTGGGGTTATGGGTCTTCGGGAAAGAGAAAAATTTTTCGATTTGCTTCATCAATTTACAAATACTAACGAAAGCCTAGATCCGATTTACCTTCAGGATATATTGGAAGTAACTAATCAAATGTTACATCATCCTCAATCAGGATCTCAGGTTCTTCCATATTTAGAGGCTATCTATAGTTGGTGTGTACAATTGGGTAATAACGATCTTCAGCCAGTTTTAAATGGGAAAGTTGAAACTGGTGTAATTGTTATTACTAGAAATATGTGTATAAGTTTTTGTCGGGCTACAGGACTTGAAGAGAATCTCTTTTCAGCTCTTTTTGCTTTATAAAAAATTTATTTTAATCAGGCACAGGGACCTACCAAGGCAGCACTTCTCCATTAGCGTGCCAAAAAGTACCTGTATTCTCCAGCGTCAACTCATCAATGCGAGCCAACAACCCCTTCACAGACTCTTCCGGCGTAATGCCACCAGATGTAAAATTCGTCATGCGGGTTTGAACTAACCCTGGATGCAGAATAGCGATGGCGATCGCACGCGATTTGAGATCGAGTGATAGCGACTTTCCAGCCATCGACAACGCTACTTTAGACATCCGGTAGCCATAGGAACTGCCAGAGGTATTATCTGCAATTGACCCCATCCGACTCGTCATCAGCGCAATCTTGGAGCCTGCTTTGAGGAGTGGCAATAGGGCGTGAGTCACTCGTAAAGGCCCCAAAGCATTAACCTCAAACTGCTCTCGAATGCTCTCAAAATCCAAGTCTTCCAGCGTGACGCGCTTGATAATTCCAGCATTATTAATCAGAACATCAATCGCAGTATCGCCCAGGCGATCGCACAAATCTTCAACCGAAGCATCAGAGGTAATATCAATTCCCTCCTCAACCTGTACCCCTAGCCGCTTCAATTCCTCAGAAGCACTGCGACAAACCGCGATCGCGCGATCGCCCCTTGCTTGCAATTGACGGCAGTATTCGTAACCAATACCGCGATTAGCACCCGTAACCAAATAAGTCGCCATGCGAACTCCAACGTCTTAATTAGAGAGACATCCCTAGAAACCACTCATAGCCTATCTGAAACTGTCGCTTACCATCCGGTAAACAAAACCATATCTGTGTTGATTGCTCTGGCCAATTCCTTCAACGCGATGTGACAACCAAAAGCACAGCGCGATCGCGTGAAGCGGGAATGCCTGAAAATGTATGTAAATGATATCGATGAAGTTAAGTCTTTTAGAGATACTAAAATACTAACAACCTACATTATTGTAAGTTTCAGCCAATATCAAAGAGTTTGATGAAAATGGGCGATACAGGATTTGAACCTGTGACCCCTTCCGTGTGAAGGAAGTGCGCTACCACTGTGCTAATCGCCCAAGGAATCTTAATATAACACAGCATAAGGGGAATTCACAAGCACCCGCTAACTTGCCTAATCGCCCTGCGGATATTCTTCCCATAAACCTGTTATTTGCCTCAAACTCTGGTAATCTCCATTCCCCAATATCAAATGATCTAATAGAGGTATGTTCAATACTTGCGCCGCCTCTAACAACTGCTTTGTCAAAGCTATATCTTCCTGGCTCGGTTCGACGCTTCCAGATGGATGATTGTGAGCGATAATTATTCGAGTTGCACTCTGCCTAATCGCCTCCCGAAATATCTCGCGGGGATGCGCTAATGTCTCTGTTGCCGTGCCAATCGTAATTACTTGACTGGCTATTAATTGATTTTTCACATCCAACATCACAATTGCAAATCGTTCTTGTTTTTGCCACATTAATTCGTGACTCAGCGCCGCCGCTGCTGATTGCGGACTATCTATTATCGCGCGATCGCCTGGACGGGATAAAAATGCGCGTTTTCCTAATTCAATGGCTGCAATTATTGTCGTTGCTTTTGCTGGCCCTACGCCATGAATTTTAGTCAACTCCTGCACGCTAATATCCCTTAACACTTCTAACGGATCGCGCTGGTGCTGACTTAATTGCTGTAATATATATTGCCCCAACCCCACAGCCGATAGTTTCCCAGGCCCTTGTCCCGTCCCCAGCAGAATCGCAATTAATTCCGCCGTTGCTAAATTTTTTGCCCCTTGAGCCATTAAGCGTTCGCGGGGACGTTCGCTAAGGGGTATATCTGCAATTCTCAGGCTGTAGGTCATGGATGCACGGGGAAAGACTATATTTAGTTTTCCCGAAAAATCCTGCCAGAGTTGCGATCGCTCCCACTTTTTGTTGTGAGGCGATGTCGGAACGCTTATTGAGCGATCGCAAGGATAATTATCCCAAACTAGCTGTTGCAACTGGGGTGCTTTCAGCAGCAGCTTTGAGCATGTGATATGCAACTAATAGCTGAGTCAGCGCTAGCGGGTAACTCTGGATCGATTCCCCAGTTGTACCTGTCAGCTTGCCTATGTCTGGATTCCCTTCCCGACTGCAAAAAGGCAGTAAGTCTGGGACTTCGTGACATAAAATCCGCTCCACCTGCACAACCTGTTCGTTAGTGGCATGACCGTCAACTTCCAGTATATCAACTGGCTTGCTCATATCCCTGTCTAATTCCAGGCGTATGGCTGCTTTGGAATTAGTAGTGCTTGCGCTCAAAATCCTGGTCATGTCTGGATGCGGGATTGTCGGTCTGAGTATCAAGCGCACGTTCAGGTGTGAATTTGCCTCCTCAGATACATCGTCAGACGGGTAGAAAGTCACCACTATATCCGACCACTGACGCTGGGGACGGATGTACTGCTCTGAGTCTGATTCTCGCTTTTGTAGTTCAGCGATTACCTGTTCCTTGGTGTAGCCGCGCTTCATTGTATCGCGCTTAATTTTCCACTCTGCCCGTAATTCTTCAGGGGGTGCTAAGTAAACTTTTGCGTCGTAGTAGTCGCGTACCCCTTTCGTTGAATAACCCAACAATCCCTCAAGTATCACATATCGGCTCGGCTTGATATATTCTGGCGGATCGAACGCTCCGGTGTCGTGATTGTAGATTGGCTTGAGGATTGGTTCTCCGCTTCGCAGCAGAGACAGGTGCTGCTGCATTATGTCGAGGTAATTGCAGTCAGGGTGCAGCGCGGTGATCCCCATCTCGGCACGCTGCTTGCGGTCGTAGCGGTGATAATCATCCGTACAGATGACGGTGACATTTTCTGGACCCAATACCTGAGCAATTCCCCGCGTCAGTGTAGTTTTACCAGCGGCACTGTCACCGACAATGCCAAGAATTATGGGACGATGGCTCATGCTTTCTCCGGGACAAGGGCAATAGGAGTGTAAATTCTGAATTGGTCTAATTCTAGGAGGGATCGCGATCGCAAGCAATGTTGCTTCCCAACTCACATTTGCACCTTAGCCATCAAATTCCATATAAAAATAGTTCCTTCTAGCAGATATGCGCTGGATTTCTTATACTTACAATTAAAATTAATATTTATGCTTGCATTGAGAAATTAAATCACGTAAAGACAAAATAATGTCATCGACCAAAATATTTGTGGTATCGGTAATAGAGAGATTTGATAATGTTCAATCGGCTAAGTAACAGTGACCAAATCGCTGGGCTGACCTAGACACAACAGCAACCAGGTACGGCAGCTTGACCATATATCATGTCGATGTGTTGCTGGTAGATAAGAGCCAATCATTTAATAAAAATTGGGGCACAGTGAGGTTTTGCCCCTAAAGTCGGAATAATCAATCCTTCAAAAAAGGGATTGTTGCGCGTTGGTTTAAAACACTGTAACAAGCGAATCAATGTACAGTGGTTCTTCAAATTAAAGCAAATGCTATGAAGTAAACCATGTACATTGACCTATGCAACTTGTATCTATTGACTACTTGCTAACTGCATCCTTGATGCCATCAATAGTTTTTTGAACAACATTCTTTGTGTTATCTACTGCTTTCTGAGTCCGAGCAGAGTCTTCTGATGCTCTCTTTTGAATTAGCTGTGCATCGTCTTTAGCTCTGCGCTCAAATAAATTACCCTCTCCATCCGTTGCGTCCTCAACGCGCTCTGCATTTTTATTTGCAGTTTCCTTAACTTTTTCCTCGGTATCTCGGATAAAGTTCTTGGTTCGTCCAGTATCTTCACTAACTTTGCCTTTAGCTGCGTCTGCTGATGCGATGAAGGTTACAGTGGGAGCAGCTATTGCTTCAGTGTTCGAGAAAAATGGGGTCTGCCAAATGAAGGCGATCGCTGATACACAAAACAAAGTTGTAGCGAACAAGCGTCCTACAATCGAAAGTGGTTTTGCAAAATAATTCAGTTTCATAGAATACTATCTTCCTGAGATTTAGTATCTATTTTTACTTGATATAGCTCATCGCCTCAATCGCTCCCTAGATAGAGCTTCTCCCGTCATAAGTTGTAGAATCTTCTGAAAAATTAGCTCAAATCCTTCTCATCGGCTGATTTGTGCTGCTACAGAGCTGGTTCAACCGCGATCGCTCCAAAAATGACACAACGGACATCACCGAGCGATCGCTTACACGGCCAAACTCGTGCCACAATCCACTAACTCAAGCAATTGTTGCTGAAAAACTGACACCAACCTCAAGGGTTTCCCTATCTTCTAGCAATTTGACTAAACGACATTAATAGGTCGTCACAGACATACAATTACTCACCGTATAACAAAGTCTATGGGCGATACTGGATTCGAACCAGTAACATCCTGCTTGTAAGGCAGGCGCTCTACCGTTGAGCTAATCGCCCTCATTTCCCGCACAAGAATTCATATTAGCATATTATTCCGTTCCAGGCTAATATTTTTTAAATTCCGCTGCTGGTGGCAGTAATCGCAATTTACACATGTGCCTTCTGGTCGAACTCACGATCGCATAACCCTCTGGAGCTTGCCTGTTGTGGCTGGCCTCACTTTGGGCTTTACCCAGAGTAGCAAGTTTACTTTGTTAGTTGCCAGTGGTTTTCTCTTCAGCGGGCTGATGTTTGGCCCGGATTTGGATCTCAACTCGCTACCCTACAAGCGTTGGGGGTTTTTGCGCTGGATATGGCTTCCCTACCAAAAAACTCTACGCCACAGGTCGATTTGGTCTCACGGGCTAGTTATTGGCACCACGATCAGGGTAGTTTATTTACTCGGTTGCGTGGCGATCGCGCTGTTGCTGGCTTTTGATATTTGCGAGTTGTTGGGGTTTGTAGATGGGTGGAGTTGGAGCTTGCTTGCAGGTGAAGTAAAGCGATCGCTGTTTTCCCACCCCCTAGAATGGATATCCCTGTTTACTGGTCTGGAACTCGGCTCAATGAGCCACTATTTAAGCGACTGGGGTGGCTCAAGCTATAAACGTTTTAAAGCTGGCGGTATTGCTGCGGTGATGCCTAAACTACCTAAAACTAAAAAACGCAAGCGCAAACCCAGCAAGCCTATTCTCAAGAAACGCAGCACCAAGACGCCAAAGACGCGGAAGAAAGAGTGAAAGATTGGCACAAACCACGCGATCGCGTTATGCCAGTTTTCATATGCAACCTCGCGGCACGGGTGGAATGAACCCAGAGCCTGGGTAATGTGGTATCGTATCTATGATTGTGCGGTTTGGGTTGTATAAATCCCTATCAGGGATTGAAAGATTAAGCAGTTTCCCTAGTTTTACCCATGTCGAACTTCCAGGAACCGACTCAGACAGCGCCTCAAGCTTCTTCAGTGCAAGCATTGCAACAGTTGATTGAGGTAGTTGCCCAGTTGCGATCGCCTAATGGTGGTTGTCCTTGGGATCTAGCTCAAACGCCGCAAACGCTTATTCCCTATGTTATTGAAGAAGCTTATGAGGTAGTGGATGCTATTCGCAAGGGCGATAGAGATGCGATCGCTGAAGAACTCGGAGATTTACTCTTACAGGTGGTGTTGCAAGCGCAGATTGCCAGCGAAGTAGGTCAATTTAGCATGACTGAAGTTGCTGAAGGTATTACCCAAAAGCTCATCCGCCGTCATCCTCACGTATTTGGAGATGTTCAGGTTGAAAGCGTTGATGAAGTCCACCAAAATTGGGAGCAAATTAAAGCCGCTGAGAAAGGAGAAACCACCCAAGAGGCTCAGTTGCTTAGCAGCAAATTAAGTCGCTATTCCACTACACTGCCGCCATTAATGGCTGGAATGAAGATATCACAAAAAGCTGCCGCCGCCGGATTTGAATGGGAAAATGTTGAGGGTGTCTGGGCTAAGTTTCGTGAAGAGTTAGCAGAATTCCAAGAGGCACTCCAGCAGGAAGATAAGGCGCACCAAGAGGCAGAACTAGGAGATTTACTGTTTACTGTAATTAATATCGCTCGTTGGTATGACTTAGAGCCTGACTCTGCTCTAGCGGGAACCAACCAGCGCTTTATTGAGCGTCTCAAGAAAATGGAGCAAGTCTGCGATCGCCCCTTATCTGAGTACACGCTAGATGAATTGGAAAATCTCTGGCAACAGGCTAAAGTTCAGCTAGCTCAACAAATCCAGAATTCTCACTGAGCAGGGTCTACTGAGATAGCGGCTAGAATCATTGCAAGATAAAGTCTTCTGCGCGCTACTTTACGCCTAAGCTGCTGCTTCTGAGTCCTGAACGAGCAGGTGATACATTTCCTCTTCCAGCCAGCAATTATCCTCTTCTGTGAGCAATATTCTGGCTTCTCGCCATATCTGGGCTATCTCTGAATCTGTATGCTGCTTTGTCAGTTTCTGGGATAGGTCAGCCAATGCTCTTCCATCAAGCGCGATCGCTATGGAGGCAAGTCTCAAGCTATACCATCTATTTTGTGAAACAGCACTCATCTTTTTTCCTTCCTGGCTTTCTAATACTCAAGGTATCTGGGAGCGAACTGCATTATCTTCCGATAAAATACTGAAATTGCAGAACTTCACGTACTCTTCACATTTCGCTACATAATCCGCTCATAAAGCGCAATTTCGCATTAGCGTCGCCCTTGGCTGTAGGTTTTCTCGCAATGGTAGCATATAGCACAATTGCCCTTTTGCGATCGCACTTTGGACGGGTGAAAAATCTCTGGGAAAAATTTAATCCTGTGAGCAAATACAAAATAGCCATACTGAAACAACTTACCGATCCAGTTGCTAAGCCTTAACCAATATTTTTAAACTTCTTATCTATAACCCTGCTACAAGCAAAGGGCTAAGAATTTACGAGGCTTACAATAAAAATGCAAGCAAAGGAAAATATATCTATGTAAATGCACTTGCCTTGGTAGGTGCATAATTTTTATTTTGTAAAAATTATGCGTGCAAATAATTATTGCTATATCTAATGAAAAATATCAATCATTAAATTAAGCTTTTAGCTTGAGAATACATTTTTTAATACAAGTATTATTACTTAAAAAGTAAGTTAATAAGAATATTGACTGTTACACGCAACAGCTTGTATAGATCGAGCGCCGACCTAGCCACGTAAAGTATTACAGGTTTGGATCAAAGCTAAGAAATGCCAATTTTCATTAAATTTTTTCAGTATTTCCCCCTAAATTTTAGAGTCAGGGAAATATTTTTTATATATAAAAATACAAAATTAAAAACAAAAATATTTTTCGATTTTCCGGACGAGCCGCTAACTAATAGAAGAATAAATTAGCAAATAAATCAGTGTAGTTTTGGGGTTAATCATGGTGTTCCTAACGCTAGCAAAATCCCTGCATTTCTTGGGAAGGCGCTTAGTTAACAGCATTATGATGCCACCAAAACACGAACTATTTTCACCCGTTAAGGAGTATTAAGTGCAGAAATCAACGCTTCTTAAAAACTTGCACGAGCATACTTTCGGTACAAGATTACCCATCTCTTTCATAACTCTACTGGGATTCGGGCTAGCAATAACTGCGACCTCACCAAATGTTGTCCTAGCTGCTGGAACAGTCGGGGATGGAACAGCCGCAAGTTGTACGGAAGCAGCCTTAGCTGCTGCTTTAGCTGGTGGTGGTACAGTAACCTTTAAGTGCGGTTCTACTCCGGTTACTATCCCAATTACTAGCGAGAAAGTAATTTCAGCTAACACCGTGATAGATGGAGGAAACTTAATTTCTATCAGCGGTGGGGGAACGACGAGAGTATTCAAGACAGCAGACAACGGTATTCAATTTACAGTTCAGAATTTGACTATCGCTAACGGCTTTACTGCTGCTCAAGGCGGTGGAATTTACAGCGGATATCGCAGCAAATTAACTGTAATCAACTCCAAATTCAATAACAATGTCTCTACCGATCCTGGGAAGTTCGCTGGCGGTGGTGCCATATTCATTGCTAGTGAGAGTACAGCCAGTGTAGATAGCAGTACATTTACCGGAAACAAAGCGGGTAACGGCGGCGCTATCAACAGCTTACTTAGCGATTTAACTGTTAGCAACACCACTTTTACTGGCAATAAGTCAATAATTACTCTTTCCGGCGGTGGCGGCGGCGCTATTTACCACGATGGAGCTAACGGCGACAACGGAAAGATCGTACTGCGTAATAACAGATTCATCAACAATACTGCTGTTTTTCAGGGTGGTGCATACTTTAGCCAACTCTACAACAACAACACCGCTACTATCGAAAACAGCACCTTTTCTGGCAACACCGTTACAGGAACGGGTACTCAAGGGTTTGGCGCTGCTATGTTTAGCATAGGTGGGACGCTGAGTGGACTGATTGGATTTACTGGACTAGCAAACAACGCTATCGTCAACATAACTAATAGCACGTTTTCTGGTAACAGCGCCAGCAACCAAGGCGGCGCTATTTGGAGCGGTAAAGAAGTGACGCTAAATATTAGCAACACCACCATTTCTGGTAATCGCGCTATGAGTGCTGACGGTCTAACTGGCTTGGGCGGCGGTATTATGAGAACGTCAGGTAAGATCAACTTAACCAACAGCACGATTGCTAACAATTATGCTGGATTCCAAGGCGGGGGTATTGTTGGTGACATTAATGTAACGCTAATAAATACGGTAATCGCCAACAACAAAGCCAACAATGGTGGTAAGGGCTGGAACATAAAAAACAATTGCTTTGACCAAATGACAAATGGCGGCAATAACCTGCAATTTCCCGCCAGAAATATGAACGATCCAAGTGATAAAGACTGCGTAGCGGGAATACAAACAGCCGATCCTAAACTTGGCCCCTTGGGGAATAATGGCGGCTCTACTCAGACTATGCCATTATTAACGGGTAGCGCGGCTATTAACACTGGGAACAGTTCGACTTGCGCTCCTATAGATCAAAGAGGTGTTGCTAGACCAAGCGGCGGTGTGTGTGACATCGGAGCTTTTGAAGCACAATAAATAGTGCATTGCCAAGGTAATACAAAACACCCATAGCTTGCTCTATCCCCTCAAACAAATATTTTTTTTCTTGCTTCTGTTTGGGGGGATATGAGGATAGAATTAGTTGAACTTAGGTAGAGGCGATGCTTCCGTTGATGTAAATAGTGCGTAAGTTTTGAAATAGTTCAGCGGAATTGAATTATTACCTTAATAATCGTGTTGTTGAGTTAACCGAAAAAATCGGGGTTTGCCGGATAGCAGGGTTGTTAAGGGTTTTTTATTGTCACAAGAAGTAATTATTCAATTTTTCACGGTATTCGATTGATAGTTGAAAAATTAGGAATAAAAAATTGAAAATCGCATCATCGGTTTCGGTTCTTCCAAGCCTGGACTGTTAGCGAGTCGGATGGCTTGTGAGCTAGTACTGACTCAAACGCTCCTCGCCCTGGCTGCTTTCCCTGCTCAAATGCAGAACTAAGCAAATTTAGAGCCGATGTGCGGACGAAGGGCGCTTGCTCTTCTAGAACGGAAATCAGAAATGCTGGATTTCTGTGAGCCAGATTTGCGAGTGCGATACTAACTGCTTTGTCATCGCTGCTGTCAGTGATAAAAGCAGATTTTACCAAGCTGATTGCAGCAGCGCGATCGCCCCTTGCTGCGTCGTCTGCTAAACGCTGGATATTTTTTTGCTGTTGCTCGAAACTGCTATCGGTTGAGACACAAGATGCGGCAGTTGGGTTGCCAATTTTGCCCGCAACTGGAGGGCAAACGCTGGCTTGAAGCTTTTGTGTTGAGTCGCCCTCTTGTGCTGACGCGGGCGTTATCAAGGGCAAAGAAGCAAATAAAGCCAGCGTAGATATTATTATCGAAGCCTTGAAGGGAGTTTTCATAGCGATCGCCTCGTAAAGCGTGTTGCGCTTGCTCTGTATACTTCCAACTTACGCTTTGCCTTGGCTTCGAGGCTTCGCCTAGTTGATTCACCCAAGTGGGTGAGTTTCAACTACTCCCCGTGTCATACGTTCAGATACCCGACTTCTTAAACAAGTCGGGTATCTCGCCTTCATTAAACTTCCGCGTCAGGCGTGGCGATTTACTTCTTCTTGTAACCATTCATCTACAGGCTGTCCATCTCGACGACGTAGCTGTATTTCGATATCCATTACCCGATTTGATTTTGGAGGCGCGGGTTTTTTGAGGAAAGTAATGTCATAAGCTGCTGGATCTTCATTGCGTTCCTTCAGCCAATCTTGAACTTTCATCGCTGCGAAGAAAGATTGCCCGTCTTCAAACATGCGGGTAATCTGCATCTGTATTGTGTATGGATTGAGTCTGCCCATAAATTAAGTAGTTTTGTAGAGACACTATTTATTGCGTCTTGAGTTGTTAGTAGGTAAGGTGGGCAGTGCCCACCCTACTTATACGCTGAATGCTACTAGCTTAAAGCTGATTTAAGCTGAGTGCTGGCACTTTCGAGGGCTTCTTTTAACTTAGAGCGATCGCGTCCTCCAGCTTGAGCTAAGTTGGGGCGTCCGCCGCCGCCTCCTCCGCATATTTTAGCGATCGCTCCTATAAATTTCCCTGCCTGCAATCCTTTCTTAACAACTTCTGGGCTAAAAACTGCTACAAAACTCAGCTTGTCAGCTTCAGGAACAGACGCCAGTACTACGGCTGCATTACCCAGTTTTTGCCCTAGCCGTTCCGCTGCTGTCTTGAGGGATTCTGCATCAACTTCTCCCAGTTCTGCAACCAAGATTTTGTAATCGCCAACTGACTCAGCTTGAGATAGCAACTGGTCGGATTTAGCAATAGCTAATTCTGCCTTTAGCGCTTCTAGCTGTTTTTGACTTGTCTTTAGTTCAGTTTGCAAACCAGTGATGCGATCGCTTATTTCTTCTGGCTTGACTTTAAAGCGATCGCTCAGATCTTTTACTACTTTATCCCTTACATTCAAGTATTCCAAAACTGCTGGCCCCGCGATAGCTTCAATCCGTCGCACGCCAGAAGCAACACCAGCCTCAGAAACTATCTTAAACAACCCAATTTCAGCCGTATTGCTAACATGAGTACCGCCGCACAATTCCATCGAAACGCCGCGAACATCCAGCACTCGCACCTCATCACCATATTTTTCACCAAACATAGCGATCGCGCCTTTTGCCTTAGCTTCTGCATACGGCAAAACTTCAGTATGTGCCGTATGCGCTTCCGCAATCCAAATATTAATCTGTTCCTCAATTTGTTGCAACTCAGCGGGAGTTACAGCGCGAGGACAGTTAAAATCAAACCGCAGCCTGTCAAAAGCAACAAGCGAACCAGCTTGAGTAATATCGTCATCTACAAACTTTTTCAAAGCTGCTTGTAACAGGTGAGTTGCAGTGTGGTGCGCTTGGACGCGACGGCGACAAGATTGGTCGATTTGGGCATTAACATTATCCTCTACCCGCAACGTACCGCGTTCGATGCGACCGAAGTGGACAAAGAAATCGGATTCTTTCTTAACATCTTCAACTCGTACTAATACAGACTCGCCAGCTATATAGCCGCGATCGCCTATTTGTCCGCCCGATTCTGCATAGAATGGTGTCTTATCCAAGACAATCTGCACGTAGTCGCCAGCTTCCGCCGCTTCTTGGGATTTGCCATCTAAAAGTATGGCTTCTACAACGCTTTGGCTGGATGGCTGAGTATAGCCGAGAAACTCAGTTACATTGATGTGTTCGGCTAACTTATCGAGAGAACCTTGAACGGTTAAATCGATAGTTTCGTGGGCGGCTTTAGCCCTCGTTTGCTGTTCTTCCATTGCCGCGTTAAAGCCTTCTACATCAACAGTTAATTCCTGTTCTTCAGCAATTTCTTGAGTTAGTTCTAAGGGGAAACCGTAGGTGTCGTAAAGGGTAAAGGCACTTTCACCGTTAATCTGATTTTTGCCTTCCTGTTTCACCCGTTCGATAACTTCTTCGAGTAGTTTCTCGCCACGTTCGAGAGTTTTGAGGAAGCGCGATTCTTCACGTTGCAATTCTGCTTTAATTTGTGCTTCCCGCAAGCGGACGCTAGGATAAGCAGCTTCCGAAAGTGCGATCGCTGTTTCTGCAACTTTAGGCGTAAATTCGCCTTGAATCCCAATCAAACGTCCGTGACGAACAACCCGACGAATTAACCGCCGCAACACATAACCGCGTCCGATATTAGATGCGCGGATTTCATCAGCAATCATGTGGACTACTGACCGGACGTGATCGCCAATTACTTTGAGGGAAATCTTAGTTTTATCGTCGCTATTGTTGTAGTCAATCCCGGCAATTTCCGCAGCGGTTTTGATAATTGGGAAAATTAAGTCTGTTTCGTAGTTATTGGGGACTTTTTGGAGGACTTGCGCCATCCTTTCCAATCCCATCCCCGTGTCGATGTTCTTATTTTGCAGCGGTGTTAGGTTGCCTTCTGCATCGCGGTTGTACTGCATGAACACCAAATTATAAAACTCGATGAACCGCGTACCATCTTCTAAATCGATGTTGTCGTCGCCCCGTTCTGGGTGGAAGTCGTAGTATATTTCTGAGCAGGGGCCGCAGGGGCCAGTGGGGCCAGATGTCCAGAAGTTATCATCTTCTCCCAGTCTTTGAATGCGATGGGCGGGGATGCCAATTTTGTCGCGCCAGATGGCAAAGGCTTCGTCATCTTCCCGGAAGACGCTGACGATAAGACGTTCTGGGGATAAGCCGAAGACTTCTGTGGAGAGTTCCCAACCCCAGGCGATCGCTTGTTCTTTGAAATAATCCCCAAAACTGAAGTTACCCAACATCTCGAAGAATGTGTGGTGACGTGCTGTGCGTCCGACGTTTTCGATGTCGTTGGTGCGGATGCACTTTTGCGATGTGGTAGCGCGGGGAAATTCAGGCGATCGCTGTCCTAAAAATATTGGTTTAAATGGCAGCATCCCAGCGATCGTTAGCAGCACTGTCGGATCTTCTGGCACTAGGGAGGCGCTGGGCAGAATTTGATGTCCGCGCTGGGCGTAGAAGTCGAGGAATTTTTGGCGAATTTCGCTACCGCTAAGGAACTGGGGGGAAGAAGACATGGGTTTCTAGAAAGGGCTAGGTGGCGTAACTTCTCTTGAAGAGATGGCGATTCATCGCGTCTCTTCTCGTTATCCATTTTTACATTCCTTCATGCGTTGTTGCAGCCGTTCGCATCTGGTTCGCTATTGCGTCCGCCCAGTCTGGCTGAAAATACCTCTTAGCGATGCGGCTGCCTCACCAGCATCGCGGGCTAAAATCCAAAATCGCTAAGAGTGCAAAGCTGGCGATGCTTTAACCTTTTATTACCTAAGCTGCGATTCGTAAAAGCTCTTAAACTTTTGTTAACGAATAGGTTATACCAGTTGCGGCAATGCTAATTTAATAGTGGACACCAAAGAGATAGCAACAGAGAGAAAAAAGGAGGAAGAAAAAACAGAAGTTAATGGGTTGAGATGCGGTGTCTCCTGTCGCAAACCCACGTGCAGCAAGAACCACCCCAGCATAGGTGAAATTGCAAGAAGCCCAGACGCGGCAAACCCAAGTTCGGGATCTTGGCAAACACGCTACTGCTAGAAAATTTAGGGTTAAAGCTGCCAAATTGTCCACCTTAGTTGTGATTTCATTGACAAATCTACTTCTTTATTTACTACGGGCTTAGTCGCATTGACTAAGCCCTAAAAATTTTTAGGGTACAAATTTTTAAAGTTTATAAAACATCTATCTAGTGGCGGATATTGTGGGAGAAAAGAATTTTTTACGGGTTAATTTGCAAGAATGTAAACTTTAGTAAAAGAATGAGTTCAGCTAGAAAATATAGTGTTAATTTAATAGTGGACACAAACCAGAGAGAAATCCTGGAAAAAACAAAAGCAATTCTGACCTGTGTCTCCTGTCAGCAAGTTGCGATCGCAGGATGAACCCAAGCATAGTAAAAAGTGGCCGAACGCTCTAAGTTTTAGAGATGAGCCAAACCAATTCCGGAAAGAACGGTCTGTGTAGGTGGGTTGGAAGCCAAGGCTGCGAATGTTGTAAACCCTTAGTAGTTTTCGATAGAAACTGGGAAAAGTAGCTCGTTGAAAATAAAAGTTCCCATGATGTAGCTCTGTCAACCTTGACGGGGCTGCATTGCATTTTCGGGGAAGTTTTGTTAAGAAAAAATATCTGGCGATTGGAAATCGCGGCTAGACAAACCAAGTCCGCCTGCGCGGACTCAATTGAGCCTGCGGAGGCAGGCTTTGTTTGTGTAGCCCCAGACTTCCAGTCTGTGGGCGATTTGCAAATACAGGATGCTCCCATCAAATATGTGTCGGTGGATACAGGTAATAAACACTGCTATAAAGATAAAATTTAGCTACAAAATAAATTAAGCAGGTTCGCCAGAGGTTTACTATGGCAATAAAATTAAGTGTTCCGACTATTGTATGTGAGGGTTGTGCAGACACAATTACCGAAGCGATTACTACAGTCGATTCAGATGCAAAGGTAGAGGTGGATGTAAAAACAAAAACCGTGACGCTAGAATCGGAAGCGGCGCCAGAGTCATTTAAACAAGCGATTGTAGCCACAGGTCACAAAATCGCTGAATAATTTATCTTAGAGGCGCGATCGCGCCAATAACAATTCAGTTTTTTGTTTCACACATTGAACCCCCTGGCGTAGCTGGGGGGTTTGACTTTGTAATTCACCGCACTACAATCAAAATTCGCGCAACGCCAGACTATGCAAGCGCGATCGCACTTTACTCATAAAAACACCCGCAGACAGATGAGTTATCTTAGAAAAATCATTGTCTCAAGTGGGTTTCAGAGCAGGTCGTATGTCTTCAACGCGCCTCGGATCTTTAGAACGAGCTAGTCTGGTTGTAGCGATTATGAGTCTTGTGATTGGTGGTGCTAGTTTTGCTTATGCTGTGGCTACTGGCTGGCGACCCGGAGACTTGTTCGCCGGACAAAATGACCGCTTTTCTTGCCAACTCCGGTATTACGATGAAGAACGTCGTGAAATTCCGACGGTTATGTATCATAACGACAAAGGGACGCAGCCTTGGCTGAGGATGGTTAACACCTTTGGCGAAGACTGGACAACCCCGAAACGCTGCGAGACAATAGCCGACCGATTGGAAAGTTTTCGCAAAGATGGTTTGAGGGAATTGACTTATCGCACAGACAGCAACACGCCGACGCAATCTGTAATCTGTGCGAAAACTAAGAGCAGTGGAAATAATTGTGAACTGCTAGTGACGCTGACGCGGGATGCAAATGCCTACGAGTCTTTGAAGAAGATGACGGAGGCTATGAAAAATGGTAATACTGTCGATCAAAGCAGTAACGGTGGCTCGTCTGCGGCTGCTTTATCTCCATCTTCGCCGTCCGTTCCTCTAGGCAATTTGTTGGCAGATGAGGATACTAAAGCTGGAGAAACACCAGCAAAATAATATTATTTACAACTGATGGGCGTTGTTGGTGGTAGGTGATTCTGAGCGAAATGGAATAAAGGGCGAATAGAATTCGCATCTACAGGAGACAAAACCCGCGCAGGCGGGTTTCAAAATAATTCTGTGTTATTGAGATCGCCCCATCTTAGTTAACAACAGCTTGCGGTTATCTATTGCTAATTGGTGGCTAGGGTCAAATTTAATTGCTTTGTCGAAGGATTCGAGTGCTTCGCCGTAACGTTTCAACTTATATAGCGCCGCGCCTCGATTATTCCAAGCCATAGAGTAGTCAGGCTTGAATTGAATCGCTTTGTCAAGAGATTTGATCGCCTCTTCATAGCGTTTCAACGTATGTAGCGCCACGCCTCGACTATACCAAGCTTCATGGTAGTCAGGCTTGATTAGAATGGCTTTGTCAAAAGAAGCGATCGCGTCTTCAGAGCGTTTCAAATCATCTAGCGCTATGCCTCGGTTATTCCAAGCAGCAGAGTAGTCAGGCTTTAATTGAATGGCTTTATCATAAGATGCGATCGCGTCATCGTATCGTTTAAGCTTAATTAGCACAATGCCTCGCGCATCCCAAACAGCGGTGCGGCTTGTTTCGCCCCATTCACCATTTTCTTGAATGGCTTTGTCATAAGAAGCTAGTGCTTCTTGGTATTGTTTGAACTCATATAACGTAATACCCCGGTTATACCAAGCCATAGAGTAGTCAGGCTTGAATTGAATCGCTTTGTTAGTAGAAGTTAATGCTTCTTCGTAGCGTTGCAATAAATGTAGTATGTTGCCTTTGTTAGCCCAAACAAAAGCATAATCCGGCTTGAATTGAAGGGCTTTGTCATAGGATGCGAGCGCCTCCTTATAGCGTTTCAACATTTCTAGCGCATAGCCTCGACCATACCAAGCATCAACGAAGTCGGGCTTGAATTGAATAGCTTTGTCATAAGATGCGATCGCGTCCTCATAACGTTTCAGCTTAAATAGCGCCCAGCCTCGACCAGCCCAAGCTTGATGTAATTCAGGCTTGATTTGAATGGCTTTGTCATAAGATGCGCTCGCCTCTTCATACCGTTTCAAATTACCTAGCGCATTGCCTCGATTATTCCAAGCTTCATAGTAATCAGGCTTTATTTGAAGAGCTTTGTCATAAGATGCGATCGCCTCTTCATAGCGTTCAGAGACTAACAAATCATTGCCGCTTTTCAACAACTCTTCTGCTGTGGGTGCAGATGATTTAGCCACAGCGTCAGTGGCAATATTGGAAATATTTGCCTTGTAAATATTGCTGGGAATCCCCCATTTAAAAGTGTTAATTTGTTCTACGCCATCACCAGCAGCGACAGTTGTTGCAGACTGCTGTTGTGGCGGCAAATTTTCTCCTGTTAATTTTGCCTTTTCGACAAGTTCGCGATCGCTGCGACCGTGAATAGCAATTACTTCCCCAGCTATATTTACCGCTGGCCCGCCACTCATCCCCCCAGCCGTCGTAACCGGGTAGGAAATCCCATAACCATCAGCTCGTTTGTCCAGCGCCGACACTGTACCCTGTACAAACTGCGGCACCGATGAACCACCTGCAAAACCAGTAATATAGATAGCATCTGTCACATTCACTTTATCCGAGTCGCCCAATTCTAGAGGTTTATACGGACAATTTTCCCCACCAGCATCAAACGTTACCACTGCTAAATCCTGGTCGCGGAATCGTCGAACATTGGAAGTTTTTCTAGTTTTTCCGTCATTAGTTTGCAGCCGTAAGTTGCTAGTCGGTGCTACCACATGACGCGCCGTGACTACGGTGCAGACACCTTTTTCCCCCTGCACGAAAAATCCAGTTCCATTTCCTTGTTTGTCTTGGTAAGTGATGATTACCACGCTTGCTTTTGTAAGGTTGTAAATTTCTCCAGGGGTTTTTGTTTTCGGCTGCGGTTGCGGTTGCGGTTGCGGTTGAGAACAGCTGGATATTAATAAAGTGATGAAGCCAGAAGCAATAAACCAGCACGAGTATTTCATGTGTACCTATAGCATTCAGAGGAAATATGCCCACAGCCTCAAGCCTGGTTTAGCACAAAATTCTATTTTTGGGAACAGGGTAATTACTGATAGCGTGCCTATTGCCCGCTACTCTCCCAATCTGATGCACTGTCGATGGCGATCGCGCCAGTAGGATGAAGTCAAGTAGCAATAACGTTCTTATTTTAGCCTGCTCTAAACTAAAGCAATGTCGATAGCGATCGCTTGGGGTGGCTCTACCAAGTTTAAAAATAAATATTTATGTGTTTAGTATTTAAATAAATTTAAATACTAAACACATTTTTTAAAATTAATACTATTGTTAGATATAGACATAAATTTTTATAAGCCAAATTATCCTCTTCCATCTAGTAGAAGAATATCCCCTTTTTTGCGTGTCTCAGCAAGGCGATCGCTCTACTAAAAAATTATGGCGAACTGCCTTTTGCAAACAAAGCCTGCCCCTGCCAGACTAAGTTGAGTCGGCATAACCCCAGATTTCAGTCTGCGGGCGATTTGCAAATTCGGGATTTTCCTGCGGACTCGCGTGCTAACCGCACCCCAAGGAGGGCGATCGCGCCTTCATCCCTACCGCACTGGGGGGATTCTCCCCGCGCCCCACCGCCCCTTAGTGCGAGAGGGAGTTGGGGGGTGAGGGGAAATCGCGATACCCCTTTAGGCTTAAATCGTGCGATATCGTTAAAATTCATGAAGACACAAGAGAACGAGCTTTGCTGTCTTTGCAGTTAGTACCAATAGAATCTCGATGT
Organism: Microcoleus sp. FACHB-831; assembly: GCF_014695585.1. NCBI lineage: Bacteria > Bacillati > Cyanobacteriota > Cyanophyceae > Oscillatoriales > Microcoleaceae > Microcoleus > Microcoleus sp. FACHB-831. The sequence goes on from NZ_JACJON010000048.1 coordinate 24,359, forward strand.
TTATCAAATATTTAAGAAAATAGGATTTTTGAGCGATATTTGTAAAGATTAGGTAAATTTAGCTATGAGCGATTGGATAGTGATTTCTGCTTACTGTAGAAATCAAGAACGGTAACAGGGTGGATAAAAAGTGCGATCGCGACAGAAATTGAGTCCCCAGATCGGTAGAAAACTGGGGCGCAGGGACTCGCATCTACCTTCTCACGTTAAATTATCTATATCTGCAAGTGGTGGAAGTTCTTACGTCTTATCAGGGTCAGAGCGTTTTTTTCTCCAGGCATCCTAAGCTAATGGACGCTTCTGTTCTGGTAGTTGGAGGCAACCAGTTTGTTGCTACATTCTTTCGGCGGCTTCGCAATTTGGTATCTGGCCGAATCGAGTCCGCGTCGCACTTAGATGATGTCATACCGCTAATTCAAACCCAACAACCGAGTATCTTGATTCTGCAAGCCAGCTTCGCAGACAGTCTGGAATTATGCCGCCAAATTAAAGAACAGCCACAGCTTGTTGCAATTTACTGCATTGTTGTAGAAATAGTCCCCCAGCTCAATGAGAACGAAAGCTGGGACAGGAATTGGGAGTTGCTGGAGGCGGCACAAGCCATGGAAAACGGTGCAGATGCCTACTTGCAGATCGCCGCAGCCACAGAACTAGGCGTTTACTCGGTGGCTGAAGACCGCCTGCTTTTGGCGCACATTCGGGCGGGGGTTACGCAGGTGAAAAATTACCGCCAACTGATGGAAACAAATGATTTTTTATCTAGCATTGCGCTTGCTGATGCACTGACCGGATTGAATAACCGTCGCGCATTGGAATGGGATTTACCGCGACAGGTGCAAAATGCTCGCACGCGCATCGCACCTTTGAGCTTAATTATGCTGGATGTAGACTTTTTCAAGTCGATCAACGACAATCACGGGCATCTGGTGGGCGATCGCGTCCTCAAAATTCTTTCCGCACGTCTGCAACACAACCTCCGCGTTCAAGACACCCTCTTTCGCTATGGTGGCGAAGAATTTGTTGTCATCCTCAGCAACACCCCCCCTTCAGAAGCGCAACACGTAGCTCGCCGCTTGCGTTGCCTAATTGCCGATCAACCTTTTAGCATCGAGGAGTCGCTGGCAATAAACGTTACCATCAGTCTGGGAACCGCCTCCCTAAAACCTACCGATGACGGCAAAGGGGTGAGCTTGCTAAATCGCGCTGACCAAAATCTGTTGTTAGCAAAAAACTCCGGTCGCAACCAAGTAGTTAGTGAAGGAAGCGAGTTTTGAGTTTTGAATTAAAATTTATCTTGATAGGTACGAAACAAACATTTGCAAGGGTTTGATGGGTAACTACCGAGCCTACAAATAATTAAATTCGTCTAGCTAATAAATCCTAACTATTCTCAATTACCCCTCACTAATCAAGCGATGTTGTTCGATAACAGCAGAGCATTCTTCTACCGAGGCGCGTTGCTGCATAGCAGTTACCAAGGCTTCGTAGGCAGCCCACTGCTGCTTAATCAGAGTAGTTGCTTGCAGAGTTGAAAATCGCTCTTGCTGTAAAGATTCATTTTGCCGACGCCCCAGAGCTGTAAGAGCCGTTCTGAGTTGCTGGCGGTCGTCGTCGCCGCCGAGAGCGCTGCCATAGGCCAGAGTTTCTGCGGCAATGCCAGCCATCAATACGGTGGAGAAGCGCTCGATAACAACAGCGGGTATTGGTGAGGTTAATTCCAGGGGGGCAAAGGCGACGCCGCCTTGTCCTGGTTGGCCTTGTCGCAAAGCTTCCCAAGCACTGAGGGCATAGCCTGTGATGGGAATATCGAACAGGTAGGCAACCAGGAAGTGACCAGCTTCGTGTCGGACAATGCGATCGCGCCTTTTAGGATCGACACCTGCAAGCCACTCCAGAAGAATAGTTCCACCTTTGCCTTGCCAGGTGAAACTGTCGAGAGTGGCGAGTCCCAGGATGGTAAAAGTAGCGATCGCGGGTATAACGGGCGACAAATTGAACATCGGCCCCAACAAGCTGGTAAGCGTCATCAAAAAAACGCCTATAGCGATCGCATTCAGAGCTGTTTGCTGCATTAACTTAGGGGCTAGCGAAGGATACTTATAAAGTAATTCATAATTTCTAGTTAATAACTCATTATTTCTCCCCAGTTGTTGGTGTTGGCTCCCCAGTTGTTGGTGTTGGCTTCTGGCTTTCCTTAGCCTTGTAGAATGTTTCCAAGCTCTGGGGATCGCCCACAAAACGCCAGTGCCAAGGCTCATAGTTTAGACCTTGAGGATTATTGCGGGGAAAAGACATCTCAAAGCTGAAACGAGCTGCATTTGCCTGAAGCCACTTAAACGCAGCAGTCTTTTCAAAAGTTGGACTCAGGTTAGTTGCGGGTACATTTCCGTCGCCAATATCCGCCGCATAGCCAGTGTGATGTTCGCTGTGACCGGGAGGCGCACTAACTTTTGCCCGCTCTTTGGCATCTTGTCCTCGTTGCGCCTTGACATCAAAAAACAAGTGCTTCTGCTCGGCTATAGAGCGGAATCCTGAAATCGGCACCAAAATGACGCCATTAGCCCGTGCTGCTGCTGCCATCGCCTTATATTGTTTGGCCGCAGCTTTACGCATTTGCAGGCGACCATCTGGTGTAATCGGTGCAAGTTCCGACGCGGGTACTTCTTCGTAGGCAAAGTGTCCCAACAAAGTATCGGCATCGCTAGGCGAAGCCGTTGGGCTGCTGGTTACAGCTGGCTCAGTTGAGGCCGAATTTTCCGGCGATTTGGGTGTTATCAGGATAGCAACGACAACGCCTAGGGCGATCGCTATCAATCCCGCTGCGCTCCCAATTATCAATAGCGGCTTCAACCGATATCGGCGGCGGGGCGCAGGCGTATTCCGCAACGCAACAGGAATATCATCCACCTGCGGCGGTGGCAACATTTTTGGTGGTTTCTTCGGCAAACCCGCGTTATCCAAGGTAGCCACTCCTCATTAATTAGTTTTTTTACTTTACAAGAATTCTAAACGCAGCCAGGTTCATCACAGCCCCACCCTGGTTAAGCATCGCGCAAAACATCAAGAGAGGCTGACTTAGTATGATACAAATGGCAGTTTACAACTACTGCTAGCACCACATAAAACAATGTCCAGTTTAGGAACTCGGCTGTTGGAACTGTACGTGCAGCTTGGTGGCGGAGTCTTGCTGGGATGGGTTTTAGGACGCCTGCTGCCCAAGGCTGTTCCGGCATTGTTGGGTCAGTTTCTGTTCTGGATTGGCGTGCCCATCGGTATTTTCTCCTTCCTGCGCGGCGCGGACTTATCCGGGTCGATTTTGATTGCACCTGTAGCTGCTTGGGTTGCTATTTTAGCGGGAGCTGGATTAGCCTGGGCTTGGAGCGGCGCCTACTCGCACCAGAATTGGAGCAAAGCAACTCAGGGCAGCTTTATACTTGCCTCAATGGTAGGTAACACTGGCTATCTGGGCTATCCGCTTACCCTGGCTATAGTCGGGCAGAAATATTTTGTTTGGGCAATATTTTATGACTTACTGGGCAGCACGCTGGGAGCCTACGGCTTGGGTGTTATCCTCGCGGCTCGTTTTGGCATGGGGACACAGAGCGTAGGGCAATTAATTCTCACCTTTGTGAAAAACCCTGCAATGTGGAGTTTTGGGTTGGGGTTGGCTTTTCGCAACCTACCGCTTCCTGAGTCAGTTGAACAATTGCTGCGAGTGTCTGCTTGGAGCGCGATCGCTTTTGCCCTAGTGCTTATTGGGATGCGGTTGAGCGAGTTGTCTTCTTGGGGAAGTTGGCGACAGGCGTCAATTAGCCTGTCGATTAAGATGTTGCTGGTTCCCCTTGTGGTGGGCGGCGCGGTTCGGCTGTTGGGCGTTACGGGGGCACCGCAGTTGGTTATTGTACTGCAAATGGCTATGCCTCCAGCTTTTGCAACTTTAATCTTGGCAGAGGCTTACAATCTAGATCGTGATATGGCAGTTACAGCGATCGCGCTTGGGGCGATCGCGCTTATCGTTACTCTACCAGTTTTGTTGTTGCTATTTGCTGTCTAACTTATTATTAATTGTTCGATTTTTATTGTTAGTTACACAGCCTAATATTGATTGCTGAGTTTATAGATATGCACGATATTAATCAAACATAACTAGATATAAATATGGAGAAAATAGACGCGATCGCCCGCTTCTAAACAGGAAATTTTCAGCAAGTGCGATCGCGATTTTTTTTACAGAGGCTAATCTGTAACGGCTAATGGCTCATAAGTTGCTGCCAATTCAGCTAAATCCATTTGCTCGTATCGTTCAAAAGGCTGGTGAATCCAAGGGTTGCCTGGTAAATAATCTACATAGTAATCCGGTACTACAGACGAGCAAGCTTTATACCAAATAACTGCTGTACGCACTTGTGCAACATCACCACCGTAGTTTTGAAACAGCCACTTGACAGTTGCATCGAGGGTGATACCAGAATCAACTAAGTCATCGACTAAGAGAATTTTGCTGCCTAAGTGCGCCGTTGTCATAGTTAAATTATGCGAAAACGTGAGGGAACCCCGCACCCTATCGCCTGTGCCAGTGTAGGAAGTGGCAGCTAGAATCGCTAGTGGCTGGCGGTAAATCCGCGATAGAATATCACCCACACGCAGCCCGCCCCTAGCAAGGCAGACAATCTGGTTGAAGTCCCAACCAGACTGATAGATTTTTGCTGCCAACTTTTCTATGTTTTGGTGGTACTGTGACCATGACACGTAAAGGTCTGTCATAATTAGCGCGATCGCCGAGCTTTTAGATTAGATACTAAAGGGCAAGTAATAACTACTAATTCTGTATCAAAGTAAATGACGAATAATGTTCCCTCCGATCATTCTGATGTCACCCCAGAGAGTGAAAAACTGAATTTTAGCACCAAAGTGGCTTATGGCGTGGGGGATATGGGGCCAGCTATGACAGCTAATATGTTGATTTTTTACCTGTCACCCTTCCTCACAGATGTTGCCGGGTTAAATCCACAATTAGCGGGTAAGACTCAGTTAGTTGGCAAAGTATGGGATGCCGTAAACGATCCTTTAGTGGGCGTACTTAGCGACAAAACCAAATCTCGCTGGGGACGACGCTATCCCTGGATGATATTAGGAGGGATTCCTTTTGGAATATTCTTTTTCTTGCAGTGGATTAACCCCTTCAGCGGTAATCAGTGGGGGATGTTCTGGTACTACACGATTATTTCCATCCTATTTAACTCCTTTTATACTGTTGTCAACGTACCCTATACCGCCCTGACTCCAGAACTAACGCAAGACTACAACGAACGCACCCGGCTTAATAGCTTTCGCTTTACTTTCTCTATTGGCGGCAGTATCCTTTCAGTCATCATATTCGGAATAATTCAATCATTACCAGTGTTTCGTAATAACCCCAGCCAACAGTATTTGGTGATGGGAATTGTTATTACAATTATTTCGGTATTACCTTTGTATTGGTGCGTGTGGGGAACCAAAGCGCGGGTAGCAGAAGTATCAGCACAACACCCAGAGACAGAACAGCCAGTTTCAGCCCCATTGCTGCAACAGTTAAAAGATGTTTTGAGAAATCGACCGTTTTTATATGTAGTTGGTATTTATTTGTGTTCTTGGTTAAGCGTGCAGCTAACAGCCGCTATTATTCCTTATTTCGTGCGTAACTGTATGGGCTTGGGCGATCCTTCGGCGGTTGTTTTTGTAATCCTCGCCGTCCAAGTAACCGCGATCGCTATGTTGCCTGTTTGGAATCGCCTTAGCCAGAAAAGAGGTAAAAAAGGCGTTTACTTTATGGGGATGAGTTTGTGGATTATTGCACAAGCTGGCTTGTTTTTTTTGCCAAGCGACCAAGTAGCGCTGATGTATGTATTGGCGGTGATGGCTGGCTTTGGCGTCTCGATTGCTTATCTAATTCCTTGGTCAATGCTACCAGATGTAATTGAATTAGATGAACTCAGAACTGGTCAGCGGCGCGAAGGTATTTTTTATAGTTTCATTACGTTTGTGCAAAAAGTTTGTTTGGGGATTGCAGTAGATTTAGCGCTTTCAAGCTTGGCTTGGGCTGGATATGTTAAGCCCACAGGTGATATACCGCTGCCACGTCAAGATGAGGCTGTAATTTGGGTTATTCGCCTTTTTATTGGCCCGGTGCCTACTGTTGCTTTAATTTGTGGCTTAGTGTTGGCTTATTTTTATCCGCTTACGCGCGAAGTTCATGCGGAAATATTACTGAAATTGAAAGAACGGCGATCGCGCGAAGCATAAATTATGAATTAATTCATAATTAACCATTACCGCTAGTTGCTAGTTATTAGCGGTAAATCAATCCCTCTTACAGACTCCTATTCCCCACAAGAGCATCATCCAGTCTCTATGCTATTAATAGTGCGGTTTGATGTTTGTAGTTTATGATGCAGTTCAGTCGATTGTTGTCACAGCTTATGTCAATGCCTTTTACTGGGTTTAACTCCAGGGAAATTAATTCATCCTACCGCAGCGATCGCGGGCGAATAGCGTCAAGACGAGAACCAACGCGATCGCCCCTGAGAACTATTGTCGCTTTCTTTACTGTCGCGCTGTTGGTGTGGGGAATGCTGCCACAAATGGCTTTGGCACGCACGGAAACACAACGGCAAACCAAAGCTTCAATCCAGCCATACCTAGACCGCGTTATCCAGCAGGTAACAGAGTTTCGCCTGGACAACGGCATCAAGTTTATTGTCCTCGAACGACACCAAGCACCTGTAGTTTCATTTCTCACTTATGCCGATGTCGGCGGTATCGACGAACCCGATGGAAAAACGGGGGTAGCTCACTTTCTAGAGCATTTGGCTTTTAAGGGAACCACGCGCATTGGAACGCAGAACTACCAGGAAGAAAAGCCACTATTAGACCGCCTCGATCGATTAGCCGAACAAATTCAAATAGCCAAAGCTGCTAAGAAAGATGATGAGGTTAGCAAGCTACAGGCTGAATTTACCAAAGTTGAAGCCGAAGCAACTAAATATGCCAAGCAAAATGAACTCGGTCAGATAGTAGAACAAGCTGGGGGAGTTGGCCTTAATGCAACTACCTCGACAGAAGCCACGAGCTATTTCTATAGCTTTCCCTCTAATAAGTTAGAACTTTGGATGTCCCTAGAGTCGGATAGATTTCTAGATCCGGTCTTTAGAGAATTTTATAAAGAGAAGGAAGTCATTCTAGAAGAGCGACGGCTGCGGACTGATAATTCTCCCATCGGTCAGATGATTGAGGCTTTTCTAGAGAAAGCTTTTAAAGTGCATCCATATCACAGACCAGTGATAGGCTACACCCAAGACATCCGCAATCTGACTCGAAAAGATGTGCAGGACTTTTTCGATGCTCACTACGTTCCCAGTAAGTTAACAATTGCTGTAGTGGGAGATGTCAACCCATCTCAGGTGAAAGAGTTAGCTCAGGTTTACTTCGGTCGCTTTAAGGCAAAAACGGTAGCTAAGGAGCAATTACCCCAAGAACCACCGCAGACGGAAACACGGGAAGTGACGCTGCGCTTGACTTCCCAGCCCTGGTATTTGGAAGGATACCATCGTCCGGCGAGGAATCATCCCGACCAAGCAGTATATGAAATTATGGGTCGGCTGTTGAGTGATGGTCGCACGTCTCGCTTGTATAAGTCTTTGGTGGAACAACAGCAAGTAGCGTTGTCGGCTTTAGGATTTAGCGGTTTTCCCGGAGATAAGCATCCGAATTTGATGCTGTTGTATGCGCTAACTGCTCCCGGTCATACAGTGGAGGAGGTGGCTGCTGCTTTGAGCAAGGAGATCGATCGGCTGAAAAACGAGCCTGTATCGGCGATGGAGTTGGATCGGGTGAAGACACAGGCGCGGGCTGAGTTGTTGCGATCGCTCGATTCTAATATGGGCATGGCTCAGTCGTTGGTAGATTACGATGTGAAAACGGGATCTTGGCGCAACTTGTTTAAGGAACTCGATGCGATCGCGGCTGTCAGCGCAGCGGATCTTCAGCGCGTGGCTAAGGAGATGTTTACTGCCCAAAACCGCACTATCGGGCGGATTCTCCCTAAAGAGGGATGATTAAACGAACCTCAGAGTCGCAGAGAAAGCAGAACAAGATTGAGGAAGAATAAAATGCAGTGGTTTGGGCTGAGTAAGTGGAAAAAGAGCAATCCAGAAGGTAAGAAGCAAGGGGCAAAAAGAAAGAGAAAGTTTCTTTATTTGTTGGTTCTTTCTTTAGTCTTTTCACTTTTTACTTTTGACTTTTCTATCGCGGCAGATGCGCGGCATTATACCGATCTGAAATTTCCGCCCTTGCCGGAAATTAAGTTGCCGAATTACACGCGCTTTGTGATGGATAACGGTACGATCGTTTATCTGATGGAGGATCGCGAACTTCCCTTAGTGAACGGTACAGCGGTTTTTCGCACGGGCGATCGCTTGGAACCATCTGAGAAGGTGGGCTTGGGTGCGTTGATGGGAGAAGTGATGCGTACTGGCGGTACAAAGGCGCACTCACCGGATCAATTGAACCAAATGCTAGAACAACGGGCGGCTGCTATTGAAACCGGGGTTAGTACGGCGGACGCTAGCGCAGATTTTAGTGCCCTGAGTGAAGATTTGAATGAAGTTTTTAGCTTGTTTGCTGAGGTAGTTAGACAGCCAGTTTTTTCTCCAGAAAAACTGGATTTAGCTAAGACGCAACAGCGGGGAGGAATTGCGAGGCGAAATGACAGCCCCAATGGTATTGTTGCCCGCGAGTTCCAGAAGTTAGTCTACGGCGAAAATAGCCCTTATGCGCGGACGGTAGAGTATTCAACGGTGGATAATATTTACCGCGATGATTTGGTGGATTTCTACCAGAAATATTTCCATCCCAACAATATGATTTTGGGTATTGTTGGTGATTTTGACAGTAAGGCAATGCGCCAACTGATTGAGGAGAAGTTCGGGGATTGGAAGCCAAATCCCCAACTGAAAATACCACCCGTTCCGTCTGCGTCTCAAGCGAAGACGGGGGGTATTTTTATGGTGAATCAGCCACAATTAACTCAGAGTTATATTCAGATGGGGCATTTGGGCGGTCAGCGAAATAGCCCTGATTATGCGGCTTTGAGCGTGTTGAATGGTGTGTTGAACGGTTTCGGGGGAAGGCTGTTTAATCAAGTGCGATCGCGCCAAGGTTTAGCCTATTCTGTCTATGGCTATTGGGATGCTGCATATGACTATCCCGGTACGTTTATCGCAGCGGGACAAACTCGTTCGGAGACTACTGTACCTTTCATTCAGGCTATGCTTGGTGAAATCAAGCGACTCCGCAGCGAACCTATTACGACAGCAGAATTAGCCTATGCTAAAGAATCTGTGCTGAACTCGTTTGTGTTCAACTTCCAAGACCCTTCTCAAACTTTATCGCGGTTGATCCGATACGAATACTACGGCTACCCGAATGATTTTATCTTCCGTTTCCAGAAAGGGGTGGAAGCAACAACAATCGAGGATGTAAAGCGCGTTGCCGAAAAATACCTACAACCCGAAAATATCGTGACTCTAGTAGTAGGAAATGCAGCCGCAATTCAGCCGCCGCTGACAAGTTTGACGCGAAACGTAACATCGGTAGATATTACGATTCCCAAGCCAAAGAACAGTTAAGGATTTTGTTCATGGTTCATGGTTAATCGCCATGAACCACCAACATAGTTTAAGGTAAGATGAGTTTTATTTGCGTTTCATTGCCTCAACCCAACCTACTTTTTCAAAACTTATTACTTGGTATTAGTAGTAACCGCTGACGCTAAAACATTAACTGCTGTATCTAATTGCGGATCTTTTCCCTCAGCGTACTCTAAGGTAAACGGCACTTCAATATCTGGTATTACTCCTTTTCCTTCCAGGCGTTCTCCATCAACCAAAACATCTACTACAGCCAAATACAACAGGTTGCCATCTTGTAAAAAGAAGGGACTTCCACCAACAACAGCACCAGCCGTTTTGGTTCCAATTACTTTGCCGATATTGTATTTCTTAAAACCATAGGCGAGGATTTCCTTGCCACTTCTTGTGCCATTGTTGACAAGCATCACCACTGGTTTCCGCCATTGCCAATCTAATTTAGTGCTTCTTCCATCGCGATATGTTTGAGTCAATACGGGAACTTTATCGGTAAAAATGTTAAGGTAATTTGGATCGGCTCCGCCCCAACCATCTCGGAGATCCAATATCAAAGCATCTGCATTTCTAAGTTTTCCATAGGTAATCTCGCGGACAAGCTGTTGCTGATATTGATCGCCTGCGTAAGACCAGATATGAATGTAACCGATTTTCTGGCGATCGCGGTCGATTATTCTGATACTGTCCTGCATCGCATCTAGGAAAAGCGTCCTGGGATTTAATTTCTTGGGAATCGCGGTTATCTTTTTGATGCTGTTTGGATCGCTGGTTCTTTGAACCGATATTTGGACTTCTTTACCTGCTTTATCGGTAAAGGATTTAATTGGCTGATACTCGCTACCATCAACCCCAATTATTCTATCCCCTACGTTTAAACCAGCTTTTGCAGCAGGGCTTCCATCTATAATTCCTGATATAAAAGTTTTACCATCTATCAACTTTGTGAAAATTCCAATATCGGTGTAGTCTGATTTGCCGTTAGGAAGAACTTTGGCAATTTGTTGGCTAAAAGAACCACCTCTATCAAAAATACCAATTAGTTGATAATATGCAGGTTCGGATTTTGTATAGAAGCGGGTGTGCGAAGTGTTTAATTCAGAGAGCATTTGGTTGATAACGGGCGATACTTCGTCTATAGATTTCGCCTGCTTTGCCAAAGGATCGTACTTTATCTGCATTGCCTTCCAGTCAACGCCGTTAAACTTTGGATCGAAAAAGTTTTCATTAACTTTTTGCCAAGCTTCGTTTAAAATAGTTACTGGTTTTGCTTGTTTAATGTTGCTTGATTGTGTCACTCCTGGAAATGACATTAAAACGCAAATTAAAAGGCTAAGGCTGGTTAGGCAAACCCAAACGCTTATTTTTTTAAAACGGGAATTTATCATGACGTGCTAGGTATTTATTGCCAAAAGGGAAAATACTCTAAAGACAATTTATTTAGAGGGTAATTTGCTTCTATATATTAGCGCGATCGCCTATTAAGAGGAGCGATACAGACACCGTATTGATAGGCGGGCAATGCCCACCCTAATACTTAAATATTGCAGGTAGAGACTTAAGATAGAAAGCTCATTTTTAGGCAACAAAAGAGGAGGCGATCGCGCTCTACTTTGCCGAAGGCGTTCCCAAGGTCGCGAGGAGGGGCGCTGTACGCGGGAAGCGCTATTTGCACAGCTAGACCCAACAGCAACGAGAACAGAACGACAGAGGGTGCTTTCATAAATTTATATGCATTTGAGATTTTTTCGCAGTAGCGATCGCTCTTATTCTAAACAACTAAAATGCATCGGCTATTTACCTTTGTATAGCTGAATCACCATCCCTCCCGCGTCCAGGCTGGTTCATCAACGTGCTAAGTGCGACTTTAAAATAGTTTTCTTTCCAGGTTACACTATCGACCTATATCTGTGCGATCGCGAGTTAATTATAAGGTGAAAAAAGCGAATTCCAGAGGATTTGGGCGCTATTGTTGAGGGTGTAAATGGATGCAGGAATTGAAGTATGAAAATAACTGTCGAGGAATTGCTCAAGCGATATGCTGCTGGGGAGCGAGATTTTAGAAGATCTCGTTTGCAGGGGATGGATTTGAGTGGAGCTAATTTGCCCGGAATTAACTTGAATAGGGCTAATTTGGCTGATTCCAACCTGAGTAGGGCTAATTTGTCCGGAGCCAATTTGAGGGATGCTTGGCTCCATCAAGTTAACTTGGAAGGGGCTAATTTGTCCGAAACTGATTTGACTCGTGTTGTTTCTAATGATGCCAACTGGAGAGGAGTCAATTTGGATGGTGCTTTCTTGCAACACACTTACCTTGTCTCCGTTGATCTCGAAGGGGCTACCCTCCGAGGTGCCGAAATAAGTAATGCCGAGTTCCAAGACTGCAATATGAGAAACGTCAACGTGTCCGGAGCCACTTGGGACATGATTAATTTCGGAGGGCTGTTCAACGTTGATTTGACTGGGGCTATCGGGGAATTTGACTTGGGCGATTTCATTTGAGTTGGTATTATTTTGCCCAATGGAGAGTTCCTCGAAGCCACTTGGGAGTTCATTGACAAAAAGTGGGGGTAAAGGGAGGAGTGATGAAAATTAACCTCGGAAATTCCCTGGAGCGGACGAGCTAAAATTAGCACAACCTTCCAAACACTATCAGAACCACTAAAAAAATAAGCTCTTTATCTTATTTCCTAAAATAAAAAATTAAGATGTGTTTACCCAATGTTCTATATTATTCATGGCTTAAATACAGCTTCCTGTAAATCTCTCTAAAAAGGAGGCTAGAGAATGGCGTGCATAAGCCATTTTATTGTGAAAAATTGTGCGTGATTTTTTTATAATTTATCTGGCGATCGCGTTTTATGAGATGGGTGCAATTCTCTTTTGCAAAATACCTGGCGATTGAAATCGCGGCGCTGCAAACAAAGCCTGCGGGGCAGGCTGAATTGAGTCCGCGCAGGCGGACGCGGGTTTGTATAGCGGGGACTTCCAGTCTGTTGGTGATTGGCAAATTCGGGATGCAGCCATACTAGATTGCGCGATCGCCAGATATGCTTTGCGAGTAATAAAAACTCCCATTACCCACAAACACTCTTTAACATCTTTGGCTTTTTTCTATAGGCTCAAAATCGTGTAAATCTTGCTCCCAAATGCTGATGTAAATATCACCGCAATTTTGTCGCACGATCTGACCCTGTAACGATCCTTTCCTAAAAGTGAAAGAATCAGATCGACGCCGTTGCACGAGTTGCAGCCCCTCTTTAATGCTATCCGTTGCGCCGCCGTCTATCATTTCATCCAAGGCAGCCGTCATTATCGGAAGATCTACCGTGCGCCTAAAGGATGCCTCAGTTTGGCGAATGCGTCCAGAATTACGGTCGTACAAGTAGCCCAAGTCGATCTGGCCTAATTCATAGACTACAGCGCGGGTCTTCCAACGACCGCTAACATCTCTGGATGGTTGACCGAGGGTTGATTCTACGTCTCTTCTTTGCGTACCTACAGGAAACGTGACGCCGCTATTAGATCCAGGATTTTGGTTGGGGTTGGTGGGTTGTGGCGATATTTGTGGTTGAGTAGAGGGCGATCGCTCTGGTGCAGTTGATGGCGTAGGTACGGGGACGACAATTGCTGGCGATCGCCTTGGCGAAGGCGATGGCGACTCCGATGCTACTGGCGATCGCACGGGAGAAGGTGATGGCGAATCTGAAACTACTGGCGATCGCCTTGGCGAAGGCGATGGCGAATCTGACACTACTGGCGATCGCCTTGGCGAAGGCGATGGCGAATCTGGAACCACTGGTGGCGGCGTCTCTTCATCGCGCCTTGTAGGGGAACGATCCGGATCTGGTTCGGGCGATCGCTCATTTCTCCCCGGATCTTGCACGCTTGGAGAGGTTGGCGTCTCATTTCTTGTCTCCCCCGTGCCTTTAGACGCAGTTTGGCGCGGCGTTCTGGTGAAAGGCAGAATTAGGATTAAAGCCAAAGCCACCAAACCGCCTGCAATCAACGCTGCTTTCAGCCAAGGTGGTTGGCCTTGACCAATTATCGGCCCCCCTGCTGGTACTTGGTTCGGAACAGTTTGCGGGGCATTTTGGGGCGATGAACCGCCGGGATTGCGTCCACCTGGGGATACTGCCACAGTTGCCATGTTAGACAATCCCCCGCCTCCAGAGGGTGCAACACCAGGCTCAACAGCGCCAGACTGCAACGCTGAGAGCATTTCCCCCGCAGAAGAGTAGCGATCGCGCGGATGGGATGAGATCGCCTTATCCAACACAGACACCAAGCTGGGACTTACCCTCGATGCCTGCTGATGCCACAAAATTTCCCCCGTGCGCGGGTCAGTCTGCAACTCGTGCGGCGACTTGCCCGTAAGCAGAAAAACTGCCGTTAAGCCCAAACTGTACAAGTCGCTAGAGTAAACGGGTTGACCAGCAGCCTGTTCAGGCGGCATATATCCAGGCGTGCCAATTACCATCGAGGCGTTGTTAGCAGGGGAGTTTACCCCCCCGCCCACGCTTTCTTTCACAGCACCAAAATCAATTAATACAGGCTTATTATCGCGTTGTCGAATAATCACATTATCCGGCTTGATATCCCGGTGAATCATGCGCTTGTTGTGGACGTAATCCAAAACGGGCAGCAGACTCGCCAGTATATCTTTAACCTCATTTTCAGAAAGTTTGCCTTGCTGTTCTACCTTCTTGGTTAGAGTTGGACCCTCGATGAATTCCTGCACGAGGTAAAATTGTTTATCTTCCTCGAAGTAAGCGTACAATTTGGGAATTTGATTGCTACCTTCACCCACATCCTCTAATATTGCCGCTTCACGCGCAAACCGCTGTTGAGCCACCTTGAACATCTGGTGATCGTTCGTCTGGGGTTTCAGTTGCTTAATTGCACACTTTCTCCCAGAAGGCATATAGCTATCTTCTGCCAGAAAAGTTTGGCCAAATCCACCCGCGCCCAGAATTTTGAGAATGCGATAGCGATTGTTTAAGAGTTGTTGGTTCATGTGAGGTGCGTTAGCGCGTTAGCGGCTCTGTAAAGAGCATCGCGTACTTCGTTGCGGAAATTTGTAGGTTTCGTATTGCCTACCTTAGTTGTTTGGTGGCTATTTTAGATCGAGCAAGCCGCTTTCCTTTAATTTTGGATTGAAGCGGATTTCGGCTTGAACGCCACGCGCTTTCAACTGTGCCAAAATTTCTTCTTCAACTCGCCTTGCCACATTTTTTATCAGTTTTGCTTGTACTACTTCATCTATCATTGGACTTGTAATTTTCGCCTGCTCTTCAGGGGTCATCTGTAGTTTTGCATCGATAGGATCGATCCATTTAGCGGCGTCAGTGCCATTTCCGGGAGGGATTGCCCCATTTTCTTCTATCCAGGCATCCCGGATATTTTCTAGAATTGTGCGATTAGGGCGATCGCTGGTTTGTGCTTTTACCCAATAGCAGCTTTCATTCTGGCGCACTAAATGTTGTTTGAGGCTGAGATATATATCGCGAGAATAGTTAATTAATTGCAGCGCTTTGTCGCCATCGAAAATTGCGTATACCCCAATTTTACCTTGTAAATTATTGGGCAAATCTCCATTTTCATCAACGTAAGGGATATATTCTAAACTTGCAAGTGAAGGTATTTCTGTTTCAGCGTTCATAGTTATTTTCCCTCGTATTTTCGTTATTTCCTCGTTACCAGACTCCAGCATTTCCTCGTTTTTATCGTTACCAGGCTGTTTCTTGTGTTTCTCGTTACCAGGCTCCAGCCTAGTAACGCAAGTTATGAGGCTCTGCCTCTATTTGAATGGAGGCAGAGCCTCCTCATATGCATTCCCAGGCACAGCCTGGGAACGAGAAAGCGGCACAGCCGGGTAACGAGAAACAGCCTGGGAACGATAAAATTATGCAACTTTTCTATAAATCGCACACAAGCGACTGGGATTAAATATTTTCGCCTGAAACATAAAATTAGGCGGGACGTTAACAATAACGTGTTCTTCAGATGCGTGGTAAGCTTCGTATTCCGCAGGCATTCCTTTAGGCGTGGCGTTGCTGTAAGGAACTGGCTGAAAAAGTAGTTCGGTAAACTCTACTTGCTGACATTGTAGTTGTTGAGTTATCTGCTTAATAAAACTTTCCCCTGTTAATAAACTAAACAAAGTTTGTTTAGCATCGGGTTCAAGAGTAAAGTTGCCATCAAAGTTAGTAACAATCTTCAGTCGAGCCATTTAAACGCACATTCTTATTTAGGAACGATATGGCAAATCATACCTGAGATGGCAGTTACAGGCCAAAAGTACGCCGCATGAGGAATTTGATTGTAACAATAGTTAATACTTGTGACAGCCGATGAGGATGGCACAGCCTGGGGTAGAGGGATGATTTAAATTACTACAATGAATTTAACGGGTTACAACGGAGATTCGGAAAGTTGAATCCTCAAGGCAAATGGGTTTGCGATGGTGTTCCCAAAAATAACGACCAACAGTATGCTAGCAATCAACCCCATACACCGCAGGAAAATCACGGGCCAGATTGCCTTGTGTGTGGTTTGCCTAAAGAGGCAATGATTATTGGCGCAAAAACGCAGCAAGTTCAGAAAATATCGCCAAGTCAGCGAACTGTAATATCAAAGCCTTCTACGCCACTACCAATAGCGATTTTATTGGGGATACTAATTGCCCTCGCTGCGGGGTTTGGTTTATATACTTTTCTACAGCGTGGCGATAAGCCTGCGTTAAGTAGCAGGGAAGTGACTGAATCTCCTAGCGTCAAGCCAGGGGAAACCGCAGCAGATCCGCAAGCTATAGTGAGTGCAACTGCGGCTAATGCGGAATTGATTTCTCAGGGAGAGAAGATTTTGCTACCTGGCGCGGCGAATGCAGCAAAGCAACAAGGCGCGGCGGCTTTTGCACAGAAGAACTGGGATGAAGCGATCGCGCGATACCAGCAAGCCGTCACCGCCGACCCCAACGACCCGGAAACTAGAATTTACCTGAACAACGCCAAAGCCAAAAAAGCAGGAAATCCGCTAACAATGGCAACAGTTGTTCCCGTCACGCCTAGTCCAGATTCGGCTAAGGAAATTTTGCGGGGAGTCGGACAAGCTCAAGATAAGTTTAACCAATCATCTCCAGCGCGGCTGTTGGAAGTCGTCATAGTTAACGATGTTGACCCACTAAAAGCGGCTTCGCTGTCGCAAGATTTGATTAACTCGGCCAACGTGTTGGCAGTGCTGGGACATGGCGTAGACAATGGATCTCGCCAAGCGATCGCCATGTACGAACAAAACGGACTAACGGCGCTTTCCCCCATCAGCACCAGCATTACCCCAGGCGAAGGCGGTCAGTCTAGGCTACAAACGATCTCGCTGGCTAAAAAAGCCAACGAGTTATTAGGAAACTATCTGCAAACAGTCGGGACTACATTGGCAAAATACGCCAAACAAAAATCGTCACAGCCTGCTGTTGTAGTTTTCCACAACTCAGATAGTCCTTACAGCCAGCAGCTAAAGCAGCAGTTTACTACAGCGTTGTCTGGAGTTAACGGCAAAGTCGTTAAAGAAGTAGACGTAGCCGATGGCAGCTTTAACGCCGCAACTGAACTAAGCAATGCGAGTAAAGCAGGGGCGAAAATTGCAGTTTTTGCGCTGAGTAAAAACAAAGTAGATCGCGCAGTAGCGATCGCGCAAGCCAATGCCAAATCCGGTACACCCCTACAACTGCTAGGCGGCGACGAACTTTATAACCCCACAATTCTCACGCAAGGCGGCGACGCGATTAACGGCATCGTGCTAGCTGTACCTTGGAGTTCCCAGCCAAACGACCCATTTGCTCAACAATCCGCTAGCATCTGGAGAGGAAGAGTTAGCTGGCGGACGGCAACCGCTTATGATGCAACTCAAGCGTTAGCGTCTGCCTTGACCCAAAACCCCAGCCGTCCGGGAGTTTCCCAGCTACTGAACCAGGGAATTCCCATCAGCGGCACGACGGCTGATTTTAACGTTCTCAACGAAGTTCCCTTGGTTAAAGCCGTCAAAGGTCAAAACGGCCCGCCTGGGTCTAAGTATGAATTTAACCCAATTTAGGGAGGTAGGATGTTTTCAACCGCAGCCTATAGCAGATAAACGTAGATACTTAGCATATTATTCCTCTGCTATAAATTGCGTGTATCGGCGGTTAAATAACTTAATATCCTAGTAGCAAAGTTGTTAAAAAACTTCAGGATTAGCCTCGTGAGTATTTCTCGTCGCAGTCTGTGGGTCTATCCGCTGTTTCAGATTCCGTTGATGTGCATGGCAGGTTGTTTAGTTGCAGCAGCTTTGTTTTGGCTGTTGGGATTGGGTAGACCGCCAGTAGCAGTAGCGATCGCGATCGATCTCAGTTCCAGCACCTATGGAGCGAGTTTTAACTATCCCGGCAGCGTCATGTATCAAGAAGTCGAAGCCGTGAAAGCATATCTGAAACAAAACTCCCAACAGTTGCAAATTGGCAACCAAAACCAGATTCAAGTTTTTGGGTTTGGGGGTCTAGTGGTACCCCTTACGAATGGTTTTAAAACTGACAGCGAACGGGTAGAAACTGAATTAACCCAAGTATTACAAAGTCCTGACCTTCCCCAGAGAGTAGCCTCAAGCACAACAAACATTAATCTAGCAATTCAAAAAACTACAGAAGCTCTCAGCCGCACTCAAAACTACTGCCGCGAGTTACTGCTAGTTACCGATGGCGAAGCATCAGTATCGCCGCCCATTATCGCCGAGGCAAAGAAGAAGAGAGTTAGGATCAATGTAGCGATCGTGGGAGCAGAAGCGCCGCAACTGAAAGCCGCTGCCACAACAACTAAAGGTATTTATGTATCTGGTGATGTGAATAATCTAGAAGCGTTCTTTACCAACCAATTTTTTACCCGTTTTAACAGTAATATTAAATGGATTATTTTCTGGCTGAGCGGCGCTTGGATTGCTTTAATGTGGTTGCTAACGCTGCCACTAGATCGGTGGGTATTTCAAGGGTTTTTTAAGCTGGAAATGCCTCTCGCCGGACAACTTTCCCTTGGAAATGCCTTTTTTTGGAGCGCTTTAACACCGATTTTAGTTTGGCAATTTTTACGTGCCATAAATTTACCCTTTTTCTCAGCGTGTTGACCAAGTTATGTAGCCCGGCACTGCCCACCAATTATATTAATAGCGTTTCTACTTATAAAAGGAGAACATCATGGCAGCAGTAGAAGAAAAAACTATGGTTCCCACTGTATTGGTGGGTATCGGTGGAACTGGACATGAAGTGTTAGCACGGGTGCGCCGTTTAGTGGAAGAAACCTATGGCAGCCTCAAAAATTTTCCTATTATAAGTTTCTTAGTTATTGATACAGACCGCGATTACAAAGTTAGCAATCCAGAGGCTGCGGGTTCTCCTTTAAAAGATAACGAGAGACACTGGGCAAGTGTTACGGGGAAGGAATCTAGAAACATGGTTTCTAACATGAGCAATTTCCCCTGGATTGATAGCTGGTTTCCCAGAGAATTAGAACGAAATTTGGGCGCTTTGGAGGCTGGCGCTGGTCAAATTCGTGCCTGCGGTCGATTTGCTTTCTTTTGCAATTATCACGCAATTCAGCAGAAGTTTAGCGAAGCCTGCAAGCGGATTAAAGGACGCGAAAATTTCATGCTGGATCGCTATGGAATAAAGGTAAGCAGCACTGGTTTAAACGTATTTGTCGCTGGTTCTCTTTCGGGCGGTACGGGTAGCGGGATGCTGATAGATATAGGTTATTGCATCCGCCACTGGTTGCGGGGTGAAGCTAGCCCGTTGGTGACAGCAATAGTGCCGATGCCTAATGCTTTTGCGGGGATTAATGTGGGCGATCGCGTCCTCGCTAATGGCTACGCTGCACTCATGGAATTGAGCTATTATTCCGACTATCGCACTGAGTATTTATCTCAATTTAGCGGTCAAGGTGTCGATGAAGTTCGTACCTCGCAAGCACCTTTTGATTTTACTTATTTGGTAGGTACTAAGAATGGTGACAGCGAGTTTAAACTCGACCAACTGCGAGAATTAATTGCACAAAATATATTTTTAGATCTTACTTCTGATTTCTCTCCGCACAAGCGATCTATTCGAGATAATATTAAATCGGCGTGGGCTTCGCAAGACCCAGGCGGACGCGGTTATCCTAAGAATTTTATGAGCTTTGGACTCGCTACGGTTGAGATTCCTCTTGCTCAAATTCGCACGTCTTTATCTAATCGAATTGCTACAGATTTAGTTAGTTGGTGGCTGAATGAATCCGTGCAATTACCCCCTAATGTTTTTGAACTGGTGCAAACAGATATTCTTAAACGGATGCGCCTAACTGAAGGGGAAATTTTAGCAGATTTATCTTCAGCAGGTGATAAGTCTTATGTGGCTGAAATAGCTAACTGGATTAACAGCATCCGCAATGAAGTAGCAACGGACAATAAATTGCAATGCACTCAGCAAAGCTTGAATATGTTGGGTGCGGAGAAAGGCAAAATTTTAGAATTTGTGGATGTCTACCTGAAGCCAAAGGTGGACGAGTATCGCGCCAACCACATGCGGGAGTTAAGTCCTGATGAGCGATCGCACGGTGATTTCCTGCAAAAGATGTATGACAACCGCAATAGGATTATCCAACAAGGGAGGAAATCGCTAGAGGCGGAGTTTTACAATATCATGCGCGATCGCAATCGAGGGCCAAAATTTGCCGATGCTTTCATTACGGCGGTGCGCCAGTTATTTACTAATGCTGCTGAAAAGTTTCGCCGCGAATCGGAGAAAATTTGGCAACCAAAAGAAAGCTCCCGCCAGCAAGAATACGAAAAGTCGCTGCAAGACATTACTCATTTTAAAGCTTCATTTGGCATATCCAAACAAGCCAAAATGGAAGAATATTGCGATCGCGCTTTGCAAGGTTTAGAAGGTAGCCTGGTTGCTACAATTCAGCGCAAAGCGAGAGGCTTGGCGCTGGAAGCGATAACCAGAATGGAAGAACATCTAGAAATTTTGGAGCGCCGTTTAGCGCGGTTGAACCAAAAATTGCGCCAACTCCGCGATGAATTTAAACAACAAGCAGATCGCCAAGCTGCTAGCGCTGACGCATTGGTAATTAATGGAATTAAGCTCTACGACAGACAAGAACTTAATCGGTTATATCAAGATTTGATCGAGCAGCTAGCGGGTGCGTCAGAAGGTAGCAAAAGCCGTTACGAGTTGGGTTTGGATCAAATTTGCAGCACCATGTCGGAAGATGTTTTAAGAGATGCTAGTCCTCTGTGGAAAGAGACTCGCGCCGCTGGTGAAGTGATGCAGTTATTTGATTTAACTCAGCTAGCGGAAGTGCAGGATGAAGACTTCAAAGAAATTATTGCTGACAAAGCAAAAGGCGTGGTGGAAAAAGCGCCAGAAAGCAGCTATTTTAAGCGAGAATTGGCAGCAAGCGATCGCATCTTTAAAGTCTTCCAAAACGACCAAGATGCCATCCGCAACAATATCCGCATCGCCCACCAAAAATCGCAGCCGCTAATTTTATTGTCCCGCGAAGTTCTCACAGGACAAGATGCAGGGTTTACACCAGCAAATAATACGAAAGTTGCCCTCTTGGGTGGACGAAATACCAGCGATCCTGCCGCGCAGAAACTAATACCTTTGATCCAAGAATTTGTGGGAAGCGACGACGCTATTACTCCCCTTGGACAACAAGAACGCCACCGTATTGTATTTGTTCAAGAGAAAGGCGGATTTTCCCTTCGCTGTATTGATGGAATGCCAGATTTACGGCAATCTTACCAAGATTGGAAGGGACAAATAATCGCTGCGAAACGAGCGCGATTGAGAGGAGAAAGCCGCGATCTTCCTATCCCCGTCCACATTCAAAAAGAGCCGCCGTTTTGGGATTTGTTTCCAGAGAATCCAGCTATTTTTAACTTAGTGGTGCAAGCAAGAGCCTTGGGCGTACTGCGTCTGGAAGAAAATCGCAGTCTTAAAGAAACCTTGGTGCGGTATACTCGCGCAACTGCAATTGACTCTGAAAATGTAGATATTGCTTCTAGTTGGGAAGAAGCGGTTCAAGTGCTAGAAATTCCTACTTGTCGATCGGATCGAGAAGAAATTCAACGTCAGGTGACGGCAAAGTTTAATGAAGCCGAAACGGAACAACAAAAACGGGCTTTATACAATCAGTTGATCGCATATCTCAGACAGCGGGAAACAGCGCTGGAAAAAGAAGGAGGTAAGGATAGTTTAAGTTACAAACGCGAGTACAGAATTATTTTGGATGTCATCAATACGCGCAAGTTAAATGTGGGTGAAAGTAAGGATGCTAATGTAGCAGCACCAACAGTAGAAATTATCGATCGTACTGCACAACCTCCACAAAATAATGGTGGTGGTGTTGCTGCGCCTCCTCGCACTCATGTTTTTTGTACCAGTTGCGGTACTAAAAATCCAGCTAATTCTAAGTTCTGTTCTAGCTGCGGCACGAAACTTATTCAAATAACCTAATTCGTGATGTATGGTGGGCAATGCCCACCTATTTCCCCGCTCATATAATCCCAGGAACTTTTTGATATATTGAGCTAATTGGACACCTAAAATCCACGCTAGCTAAATATACTTCATCCCCAGAAACGTAAGTTTCAGACACCCATTTGCCCTCTTCATTGAGACGAAAACACTCAACTTTCATCTCCGATTGACTTACTAACACATATTCTCGTAGGGTCTCTAATGTTTGGTAGTCAGCAAACTTCTCACCTCTGTCGAAAGCTGCTGTCGAGTTAGATAAAACTTCAATTACTAAAGATGGGTAGAGTATAAAATCTTCAGTAGAAGTTCTCTCCCGTTCATCACAAGTTACCGTTACATCGGGATAGTAAAAGCAATCAGCAGCTTCAATTCTGACTTTTATATCTGACGATAGAACAACGCAGTTGCTATCATTGAGATGATTCCCCAACCGCCTTACTAAGTTGCTAGCGATAATTACATGGGGCTTTTTTGCCCCGCCCATTGCATAGACTTGTCCTCGTCGGTACTCGTGTTTTATGGGGCTTACTCGCTCACCTTCTAGATAATCTTCTACTGACACGTAGAAATAATTTTTAGTAACAGTCATTTGGAGTTACTCCTTGCAGGCTGCCGCATATTCAGCTTTTTTATAAATTATAACTTGTCAGCGATCGCGCCCCAATTATGCACTTATTTCTAATAAAATAAAGCGCGATCGCGTATTTCAAAATCCGCTAAATAACCAGAGGTAGACTAACTATAAACGTTGTTTTCCCATTTCTGCTCTCTACCCGAACATCCCCATCCAAACGTCTAGCTAATTTCTTAACTAAAGCCAGCCCCAAACCCGTACCGCTATAATTCCAGGGATTTGGGTAGGGTATTCGGTAGAACGCATCAAAGATCCGCTCTTGTTCTTCAAATGGAATTTCAATACCCGTATTGCTAACTTTAAATATTAATTGATCTGCCTCAATTTCAACACTCACCGAAATGTGTTGGTTTGGTGGTGTGAATTTACATGCATTGTTGAGTAATTCGGTAATAATTCGCTCTATGCTAGGTAAATGCGGGGCTACAATTGGTAGTTGAGGTAAAATCTCATAAGTCATGGTTAGCCTTTGCTGAGCTGTCTGTACTGCAAAACGGTTCAGTATCCAAGGCAGCCATTCTTGAAAGTTAATCAAGCTTAAAGATAAATTTTCTGTTGATGCTTCATCGCTCTGAAAGTTAAGTAAATCATTAACCAAAGTTAACTCTTGTTGGCATTCTTCTTGCAAAATATGCAGATACTGATCCAGCCTTGACCAGAGCAAATTTTTATTCTGTAATTCTTCTTGCGACTTATCAGCAATTTTAATGCTGCGGATGATTATAGAGAGCATTTCTATGGCCATTTTCATATTAGCCAAAGGAGTACGCAGCTCGTGGGACACTGAACTGATGAAGTCATACTTAAGATTGTTTAGCAATTCCAATTCTCCCATATGCGCTTGAGCCGCTTGTTGAAGGCAGGTTTGCCGCATGGCTGCGGACGTTTGCTCAAGCGCTTGAGACACTAACTCGGCTTGCGATTGAGACCAAGGTAGTTTGCCAGAAGTGACAATTGCCACCTCGCCAATAACTTGATCGTCGTTGCAAATTGGACAGACTAAAAGCTGGCTTGTGCTAGTAAGAAAAGATTGGTAGGCTTCTGGTAAAATTTCTCGCGGTGGCGACAGCCAGCATTGTTTCTGGAACAGATGCAAATAGAAGTAGGGGTAACATTGCAGATTAATTTTGGTGTCGCTTGCCTTTAGATGCTCTATATCGCTGCTGATGTATTCGCAGGTAATTGTGGCGATCGCGTATTCCTCATCATACATAGCCACCCAGCACCAATCAGCTTCTAGAGCGCGTCCCAATTCCTCGATGGTTAGTTGCAAAATCTGGTGTCTATCCAGGCTCTCATCCGCTCTATCGGTAATGCGTTTTATTACCTGAGTTATCGCCAGCGCCTGTTCTAATTGCCTCGTCCGTTCCCTGAGTTGAGCGAGCAAAGTTAACTGGTAATCCTCCAGAATATTGTTCCGTTGCTCTAATTTTGCTTTTTCCTGAGTTTGCGGGGTGATATCTTTGAAAATTACAATACTGCCAATCACTTCGCCGAGATCGTTCTTTATTGGCGCAGCCGTGTCCCCAACTGGTCTTTCTATACCGTTTTTGGCACGAAGCAGGCAACGCTCTGGCAAACTCACAGCAGCATTCAATCGCATTGCTCGCATCCCAGGATTTTCGATTGCTTGGCGGGTTTCTTCACTTACTAGCGTAAAAACTTTGTTGACATCCTCACCTATAGCTTCTTGCCGTTGCCAACCTGTGAGGGCTTCCGCCACTGGATTTATAAAAGTAATACTTCCATTTACATCAGTAGCAATGGTGCCGTCGCCAATACTCGTTAGCGTGGTAGCAAGCCACTGTTTAGTTGCTTTTAAATTCTGCTCTCGCTGATGTCGCCGCAGGGCAACCAGTATGGTTGTATGTAATTCTTTCTCTTGAAAGGGTTTAACTAAATAACCAAACGGATCTGTTGTAGTAGCTCGCTGCAATGTACGTTCGTCAGCATGGGCTGTTAAATAAACTATGGGAATGCTTAAGCTGTTGTATATTTTTTCAGCCGCCCCCACACCATCCATATCTCCTTCTAACTGAACATCCATCAACACTAGCTCCGGTTTTGTTTCCGCTGCTAGTTCGATGGCTTCAGCTCCAGAATTCGCTACTCCTACAACTGTGTGTTGTAAATTTTCTAGAGATTCTTGTATATGCCAAGCAACAACACTTTCATCTTCAACAATTAATATTTTTGCCATAGTTATATTTTTTGTATTTAACCTTTTTTATATAGAAGAATGTATTTCAGCATACAAAAAAACTGTATTTTATAATTTCCAGGTTATAAAATACAGTTTTAAAAAATTCTGTACCCTTCATTCTAGTAAGGAAAACGCCTGTAGTTTCAATTATTGATAATTTTTAACACTTTCTTTAGAATTGGTGAGGGTCGTGGCAAGCAGTTGCCATAACTGACTATCTACCCAAAGTCAGGATTATTCCTTATATATAAGGAATAATCCTAAATTAATTGCTCTGCAACCCTGCAACAAAGACAATTTTAAAGGCACACCCATTACTTTGAACTATTTCAAGCGTTCCTTTTAGTTGCTTTACTAAAGTCATAACTAGCTTCAGTCCCATTGATTGCGTCTTGTGTATGTCAAAATCGGCAGGTAAGCTGTTACCGTCGTTAGCAACGGTCAGGGTAAATTTGCCGTCAAGGTTCGCATCAAGGCTAATAATGATTTCCCCTTTTTTACCATCTGAGAAGCCATGTTTTAAGGCATTGGTAATCAGTTCATTTAAAATCAAACCACAGGGAATAGCTTTATCCAGACTAACGGAAACATCGCCATTCACATTTACTCGTAGGGCGATCGCGTTGTGATGGACTTTGTAACTAGCCAACAAATTAGCTGCCAAAGTTTGAATGTATTGGACAAAGTTAATTTTAGAGAAGTCTTGCGAGCCATATAAGTTTTCATGCACCAACGCCATCGAGCCTATCCGATTCTGACTGTCTTGAAGAATCTGGCGTACCTTTATATCTTCAGTTCGTCTGGATTGGAGGTAGAGCAAACTGGAAATAATTTGCAAATTATTTTTTACACGATGGTGAATTTCTTGAAGTAGAGCGTCTTTTTCTCTTAAAGATGCTTTAATTTTTTCTTCTGCTTGTTTTTGCTCTGTAATGTCCCTCGTGATGCCTAATATAGATGCTACCGAACCATTTTGGGCAAATTCCGGGACTAGACGTGACTGATAGTATCTGCTGCCATTTGCTGAAGGCAATTTAAACTCAGCCAACCCATTCTGTCCCGTCTCAAAAATACTTTGCAGTATTTGGTTCCAGCTAGCAATGGTTTCTGCTTGCATTCCTAGCGCCTGGTGGGTTTTGCCAATGAATTCTTGGGGAGAGATTCCGGTTGCTTGCTCGATCGCCCGGTTAATGAAAACATAACGCAGATTTCTATCTATCCGAGAAATTATATCGGGAGAGTTTTCTACAATTGCTTCAAATTCTTGCTGACGTTGGCATAACATTTCTTCGGCAAGTTTGCGCTCGCTCGTATCGCGGGCAACTGCATAAATTAACCGTTCTTCTAGATACGGGACAGCAGTCCAAGCAAGCCATTTATAGGAGCCATCTTTGCAGCGGTGACGATACTCGAAATAAGTAAGGGTAATTCCAGAGGCAAGTTTACCCATTTCCGCCCTAGTGGCTTCCCTATCTAAAGGATGAACAAAATCAATTAAGGGCAGTGCTTTGAGTTCTTCAAGAGTGTAGCCAAGGGTTGTCTGCCAAGCTGGATTCAAATGAGTGAAATAACCGTCAAAAGTGCCAATCGCCAGCATATCTAAAGACAGGTTGAAAAAGCGATCGCGCTCAATTTCTGCCTGTTTGCGATCGCTGATGTCGTATATCATCCCCAAAACACACGCTTGACCGCTTAACTCAATAATTACAAAAGAAGCCACGCCATCGCGAATTGCACCGGATTTGATACGAAATTGGATTTGTAAATCGCGGACTGATTGCTGTTGTTCCAGCATTTCAATTATGCTTCTGCGATCGTCGAGGCTGAACCACTCTCCCACTTCTAAAGAAGTGTGGCCAATTACTTCTTCTCGGCTATAACCAAGTAAGTTAAGGAAAGCTTCATTGACATCTAAAAAGTACCCTCCTGGGGAAGCTGTAATTGTTAGCGCGATTGGGCTAGCACGAAAAGCCGATGCGAATCTTTCTTCACTTTCGCGCAATGCAACTTCAGCAGCTTTGCGATCGCTGATATCGATGTCAACGCAAGTGCAAATCCAGCAATTTGCTACCTCATCCCATCGCGAGAGCAAAGTTCCTGAAATCCAACGTATGCTGTCATCTTTGTGCCGAAATCGATACTCGTACTCTATAGCGCAGCAAGCAAAAATGTCTTCAAAGGCTGGCTGGATGATATTCTGCCAATCTTCAGGCAGAACGCGGGATACCCAAAGACTTTTATCAGCCATCAATTCTGCTGCTGTATAGCCATAAATCGCCTCGCTGCCAAATGAATAGTACTCGTATTGCCAATCTCGATTGGGGAACACACGGAAGCAGGAAATAACTGCGATCGCGCTATTCAAAATTGCGTTGAGTTTGGCTTCTGAGTCTATTAAAATATCTTCTATATGTTTCCGGTGAATAATTTCATTAGTTAATTGGATGTTGATAGTTGCTAATTCCTCAGTTCGCTCCTGCACCCGTTGCTCCAGAGAAGCATTTAAAGCGAGAATTTCTGCTTCAGCGGCTTTGCGTAAGCGAAGCTCGCCGTAGGCATCGCTGATGTCTACTGAAACTCCAATAATGCCCCACAGTTCCCCTCGTTCGTTGTAAATGGGTGAATCAATCGCTATTATTGGAAACGTCGTACCGTCCCTTCGCCGCACCAAAAATTCCCCCGACCAGCTTTCTCCCCTTTGCAAGCAAGACATAATTTCAACGGCTTGTTCTCTTGTGGCTTCGGCTGGATTGACATTTACGATCGCGCAACCCAATACTTCTGATGCAGACCAACCAAACATAACTTCTGCATATCGATTCCAGTAGATAATCTTGCCTTCTAAATCCGTCGCAATTAAAGCCTGTTCTATTGCTTCGAGCAACCGCGATTGAAACCAAATTTTTTCCTCTGCCTGCTTGCGCTCGGTAATATCGATTGCTGCTCCGACAATTTGTTGCGGCAATCCTTGGGCATTTCTAGCAAACACCACTTCTCGGCTGAAAAGCCAGCGCCATTCGCCGTTGGCGTGTCGCATCCGGTACTCTAGTTCTAAGATTTCACCCTCTTTGCTTGAAGCAAAGCGACTAATATTTTCACCTGATTTTGCGCTATCTTCCGGGTGAAGTATGGTTGGGAGAAGGTCGTCTCCCATGGCGATCGCTTCTTCCGGCGAATAGCCCAAAATTTTAATTAGCTGTTGATTTGAATAAATATTTCGCTGTTCGCTCAAGTCGTAGATATATAAAATTGCTGGCGTTGTTTCCGCTATTTGATCGATTAATCGCTGCTGCTTTAAAATATTTTCCTCGGCTCGTTTGCGCTCAGTAATATCAGTGATAACCGAACTAAATCCAATTACTTGCCCTCCAGCATCGCGTTTGTAGTTCCAATCAACCTGGACATCAATTAAATTTCCATCCTTAGTTAGGTTCTTTCCAAAGTAGGAAGTAGGTGCAGGCTGCTCTCGCAGTATCAATGTTATATAATCCAAAAAATTGCTGCGATCTGAAGTGGCGATCGAGTCTAATAATGGCTTGCCCAACAGTTCTTCTTCGGAGTAACCGAGCATTCTGTGATAAGCTGAATTACCAAATGTAATCGTACAATTTGTGTCAATTTCCTGGATGCCGTGAGGGATAGTTTCCACCAAAGTTCTATACCGCTCTTCGCTTTTTCTTAAAGCTTTCTCTGTCTGACGACGTTCTACAATTTCGGTGACTAATTCCTCATTTGCCTGCCTTAAAAAAGCCGTGCGTTCAGCTACTTTGGTTTCTAAATCTTGATTCGCTGCTTGCAAAGCAGCTTCTGTCTGCTTGCGATAGGTGATATCTCGCACTAAATAGCGAAGTTTTCTTGGTTTACTTGTCTGGTTGCGGATGTGACTCACCCGCAGGGAAGCATCAAAAGGTTCCCCACCACGCGGCTGAAGACGAACTTCCCATTCCTGTACGCCATCTAATTGTTGCAGTTGAGAGAGTTTAGTGCGAAAAACTTGACGGTCTTCCATAACTATGAATGCCGCAAGTGGTTTGTGCAGCAAAAAATTTGGTGCAACGTTCAGTAAGTTACCAGCCGCGAGGTTTGCTTCCTGGATGTTGCCGTTTTCATCAGTCACTAGGTAGCCATCTGGGGCAAATGCAAATAAGTCTTGATAGCGCTGGCGTTCTGCTTCCAGTTGTTGGCGATTAGCTGCTAGTTCCTCGACAACAATATGCTGTTCTTCTAAGGTGATTTCAAATGCATCTAAAACTTGTGTCATAAGTTCAGATTGCGGCTGTGTCTGAGGTAATTCACCCGCGCTACGCTTTAATAAAGTGAGGCGATCGTGCTGAGATTCTAGTAGCTTAAAAACTTCTTTCTGATTCATCTGCAACCCTCTTTGGTACAGCTAACTCTTCTCAGTCATAACTTAAATTCCTATTTAACTCAAGTTGCTAGTAGTTTACAAGGCCACAATTGATAAATTGGCTCTAAAAATTTCCTGCTGCGTAAGTTCTAAATGAAATCCCCTCCAGACGTAAGTTTGGAAAGGCTGGTTTTTCGTACTTAGCTGCTAGGTAGATTAGTTAGCGCGATCGCCCAGCTTAGATAGTATTTCCTTGCAATTTTTTATAGATAATGGCTCTTAAATCTCAATTTATAGAGCTAGCCCATGTTTATTACTATTTTCTTGGCTGAAAAGAGGTTTTTTAGAAAAAATATGCCAATAATTGTAATTATTTCAACCTGGTTCGCTTCACCTAAAAAAAAGATTGATTCGCATTTATTCAGAATAGTCATGCTAACAAACCAGATGTTTATTGCTTTGGAAAGAGGCACTCGCTCTCAAATTTTTGGTTCGGTGGGTTGCGCTGTCGCTAACCCACCCTACGAAACTGCTACAAAGTTTCAGAACCCATGTGAATTCGGTCTTCCACAAGCGCAAACTTCTCAACAGCTAGCCGTTCCGGACTCAGAAGAGAAACCGCAATCCCCACTATAAAAGAAAGCGGAATAGTTGCCAATCCTGGGTTCTTTAGGGGGAAAATTGGAGCCGCATTGTTAAGGATATCCACCTGTATAGTTGGCGACAGATAAATCAGCACCAACGCAGATATCGTACCCACAACCATGCTCGCCACCGCACCCTTAGTAGTGAAGCGTCGCCACACCATAGAGAGAAGCAAAGCTGGGAAATTGGCAGAAGCAGCGATCGCAAACGCCAAACCCACCATATACGCCACATTCTGCCCCTTAAACAAAATCCCCAACACGATCGCTAGGATACCCAGCAGCATTGTCGCACCGCGAGCCACTTTAAGTTGTTCCGACTCATCAGCTTCACCGCCCCGCACCACATTCACCCACAAATCGTGAGATAATGCTGCCGCTCCAGAGAGCGTCAACCCAGCCACAACCGCCAGGATAGTAGCAAACGAGACTGCGGCAATAAAGCCCAGAAACGCATCGCCGCCCAAAACTTCTGCCAACATCGGCGCAGCCATATTGCCACCTTTGTCAATCTGCTTGATGGCATCTTGCCCAACCAACACCATCGCCCCAAAGCCCAAAATGAAGGTGAGCAGGTAAAAGAAGCCAATGAAGACGGGGTCGCATACATCACCGAGTTGCGAGCTGCCTTGGCATCCCGTACAGTGTAAAAGCGCATCAAAATGTGGGGAAGTCCCGCAGTACCGAACATGAGCGACATCCCTAGTGAAATTGCATCAAGGGGATCGGAAACTATGTCGCCTGGAGCCAAGACAGATGCTCCATAATTATCAGATGCGGCGGCGAAAAGTGCGATCGGGTTAAAGCCAAATGTGGATAGCACCATCATCGATAGCAAGATAGTTCCGCCCAGCAACAGCACTGCCTTGATGATTTGCACCCAAGTAGTCGCGATCGTGTTGGGGATATTGTGGGCATGGAATCTTCGCCTCTTTAGTTTTTACTGCTACATTTTTATCCCCAGCCAAGCACAGTTTTTTACAATATATGAATTTTTTCTCGATCCTAAGTGCGAGCGCACTTAGGATAAATTTATCGTGCCCAATTTCAATTTTTTCTATTTATTGACCTATGTCATCTGCGCCATCAGATTCATCATCTCCTCTGCAAGAGCCAGCCAAACAATCATCCCCGTTCGCCAAGCAGTTTCGTGAATTTATACTTACGCATGGTTTGCTAACAGGCGTCTTATTACTAGCCCTTTTTTCTAGCACCATAGCTCTTAATAAATACGGCGAAATTGTAGGCTATCGATGGTTGAAGGATTTGAAGCATGTTAATCCCGCAGCCTCGCCTAAATTGAAAGTCAAGGAGTCACAGTTTATAGAAGCGAAGACTTTAAAAGGGACAGATGCTGAAAAACAACGGATTCGAGAACAGCTACAAGAGCTAAGAGTGAGAGCTACAACTCATGTCAGTATAATGATGTACTTTTATTCGCGGTTTTTTACATCAATTTCCATAGCCTCTTGTTCAAGTGTAATCGCCGGAGTCTCTTTGTTCTTCATCAGTAAAGGTGGATGGGATAGCGCTAATAGATATGTAGTCAATATATTTATTGTGGCGTCCGGTAGTGCAGTTTATTTTGGAACCATGCCTGTAATGTACAGACAGGAGCAAAATGTTGCTGATAATAAATCGCTCTACCTGCAATATGTTGCTTTAGAAAATGAAGCCCTCAGCTACTTGGCAACTGGTGAAAATATCAATAACAAGCAGCTGGAATTAAAACGTTTTATTCACTATCTTGATGGTCAACTTGCCAAAACAAACCAATTAGCTGTTGGATTTGATGCTACCCAAATTCCTAAATATCAAGAAGTTTACAATAATTCCCAAAATTAGTTTTATACTTGGAAATTTTAACTCTCTATCTTGATGTGTAATTTCCCATCTTGGAAAATAACTCTTGTTGACAAAATTGAGATTTTAATAGTAATTGGTATCGAACCGCAGAATGCATAAATGGGATGCTCTCAAGACGAACGAACAAAAACGCATTGCCCGCAAAACGTTAAACGTTTTGCGGGCAATTAGCAATTATTTATTGATATTTATATAAAAATAATTAATTGATAAGTGGTAATCTTCCCTTAATAAGTTAAATTGTTCGATCAGCGCGTTCCTGAACCTATGCTAACTTTAGGGCCGCCCCCATCGGTTGGCTGAAACTCAATAGTTTCTAGCGAAATGTTCTTTTCCTCTGGGGTTAAGCCAACTTGAATATTTACCACCTGCACGCCAATAGCTAGAGTGAGTAAACTTGTAATTTTTAAAATATTTTTCATAAATTAATCCAGGGTTCGGGTGACGATGATTTAAATGGCTAGTGCGAGCGATTTATTGTTGAGAACATAGCTGGAAAAGGCATCTGCTTTAACTAAACTCGATTCATCTAATATGAAGGATCTATAAAGTGGACTCAGTGATAAATACTTTGGTGCCTAGTGACAATATGGTTTTTTGGCAGTGATGTAGTTTAAGAAGAAAATGTGACCAGATCCAACCGCTGCGCGATCGCGATCACAAAAAAATAACTGCTAAAAATCTCAACCTGTTTGTGGGCTTAGACTTCGGCATAGTAAGCGAAGGTGCGATCGCCTCAAACAGGCTGGCTGCTTTAGCGATCGCGTCTCACGAGAAAATGCGACCAGCTCTGGTCAAAGTGCGATCGCGATCGCAAATACACCACCAAAAATCCCAAAATGCGCCAAAGGGAGCGATCGCATAACTGCGCCATGCCCCTCGCCGCTAGCCATCAACTTAGAAACCAACCTTCTTGGATAAGATCAAGTGGGCTGCAACACTTTATGATCTGTGAATGATTAATCAACGCCCCCGCCCGGAAATTCCTCCCTATACATGGAGTCGTCCCATCGGTTTAGGATGGGAAAACCCCTACACCGTCCGATATGCCAGCAATCTAGATGATGGCCCCTGGCACGGGATGCCTCTGGGCGGCTTTGGCGCTGGTTGCATAGGGCGATCGCCGCGTGGCGATTTCAACCTGTGGCATATTGATGGCGGCGAACATATATTTCGCAGCCTCCCCGCCTGTCAGTTCAGCGTCTTTGAACGCACGCAGACAGAAGCGCAAGCTTATGCCCTTTGCACGGAACCGCCCTCGGATGGCAGCTTATCCCGATGGTTTTGGTATCCGCAGGGGGGCGGTACTTATCACGCTTTATATCCCCGCAGTTGGTTTGTCTATGAAGGGGTGTTTAAAACTCAGCTAACTTGCGAACAATATTCCCCTATCTGGGCGGGAAGTTACCAAGAAAGCTCTTACCCTGTAGCAATGTTTCACTGGACGGCTCACAACCCCACAGACGAGCCTATAACTATTAGCATTATGCTCACCTGGCAGAATACGGTGGGCTGGTTCAATAATGCAATTCAATCTCCTCAAGTGCAGGTGCGGGACGATGGTAGCCCGGTATACGAATATCAACCCAGATGGGGAGATAGCACGGGCAATTTCAATCAGTGGATTCAGGACTTCCACCGCGTAGGCTGTCTGTTCGACCGCGTGAGACTTCAGGATGAGGTCAGCGAGGGGGAAGGGCAATGGGCGATCGCCAGCGTAACTAACCCCAGCCTAGAAGTCTTCCATAACAGCCGCTGGAACCCCGTTGGCGATGGTGGAGATATTTGGGATATCTTTGCTGCTGATGGTTCTTTGCCAGATTCCGAAGATGAAACACCCGCCGATCCGGGGCAACAAATAGCAGGCGCGATCGCTATCCGTTTTACTGTTAGACCGGGCAGAACCAGGCAAATACCCTTCGTCATTGCCTGGGATTTTCCCGTTATGGAGTTCGCCTCCGGCGTCAACTATTACCGCCGCTACACTGACTTTTTTGGTCGCGGTGGCAAAAATGTCTGGCCCATAGTCCGCACGGCTCTTAAACACGATGATATGTGGAAAGAGCGGATTCAAAGCTGGCAGCAGCCAATCCTGGAACGCGAAGACCTACCAGGCTGGTTCAAGATGGCGCTGTTTAACGAGCTTTATGACCTCAGCAGCGGCGGTAGCCTCTGGACTGCGGCAGACGAACGCGATCCTATTGGCCAATTTGCCATTTTAGAGTGTTTAGATTATCGCTGGTACGAGAGCCTAGACGTGCGACTCTACGGCTCGTTTGCCCTAGCAATGCTTTGGCCAAGACTGGATAAAGCCGTTTTAGAGGCTTTTGCACGCGCAATTGCTACCAGCGACAACACACCTAGAATTATTGGCTACAATAAAGCCCCTGCAATCCGCAAACTTGCTGGCGCGACGCCCCATGATTTGGGCGCACCAAACGAGCATCCTTGGGAGAAAACTAATTACACCAGTTACCAAGATTGCAACTTGTGGAAGGATTTAGCTAGTGATTTTGTATTGCAGGTTTATCGAGATTTTGTCTTTACTGGCTCAACAGATGTTGAGTTTTTAGGCGAGTGTTGGCCAGCTATAGTGCAAGCGCTGGATTATCTGAAGACGTTCGATCTCGATGGGGATGGAATTCCGGAAAATTCCGGTGCGCCGGATCAAACGTTTGATGACTGGCAGATGCGCGGTGTTAGCGCTTATTGCGGTGGGTTGTGGTTAGCGGCTTTGGAGGCTGCGATCGCCATCGGTCAAATCTTAATTGATAGTTCAGATAATGTAGAATTGCCGTCTTTAGATTTTGCACTAGAGTCTGCTGATACCAACGACACCTCTACAATCCCCAATCCAAAATCTACTATCCAAAATGTAATTGCAACTTACGAAAGTTGGCTCGAACAATCCCGGCCAGTCTATCAAGAAAAACTGTGGAACGGTCAATACTACCGCCTCGATAGTGAAAGCGGTTCAGACGTAGTTCTGGCAGACCAACTCTGCGGACATTTCTACGCAAGTTTGCTGCAACTACCCGCTATTGTCCCGGATGAATGCGCTCGTTCTGCCATCAAAACAGTGTATGAAGCCTGCTTCTTGAACTTCCACAACGGCCAGTTTGGTGCAGCCAACGGCGTCCGACCCGATGGATCTCCAGAAAAGCCTAACGCTACCCATCCGCTAGAAGTTTGGACGGGGATTAATTTTGGAATTGCTGCCTTGATGGTACAGATGGGCATGAAAGATGAAGCGTTCCAACTGACGGAAGCAGTTGTGCGGCAAGTTTACGAAAATGGGCTGCAATTCCGCACGCCAGAAGCTATTACAGCCGTCGGGACTTTCCGCGCCAGCCACTACCTGCGGGCAATGGCGATTTGGGCAATGTACTTAGTTAACCCAGCCAAAAGTTAAAAGACAAAAGCAAGAAAAGCTATCAGCTTCAAGACTATTGGCTAGTGCTGATAGGCAAATTTAATCTGAAAAATCTTAGGAGAGACTTATAAACGATTAACCAAATCTGTAACAACCAATACCCAAAACGGGTATTTAAAATATTTAGCTAAAAATATAAATTTATCTCAATTTCGGTACAGGTATTAGGCTCAGTTCCTACCTTACCGGAAAGTTATCGAGTGAGGAAAAGATGACACTAAGCTTTATCATCAACGATATTAGTGCAAGGGCTGCGGCTTTCAGTTTGATGACTTGAACGACACCATTTTGGCCGGACATCATCAACCTTTACGGATCTGGCTCTTGTGTTTATACTTCATGGGGCTGAACCTATCGAATGAGCAAATTGCTCAACACTTGAACTTAGATAAGGATGATCTGTACCAGATGACCATTCAACTGAGGCAAGGGATTGTGGGTTGTAAACCAGAAGTTACTTTGTCTGGGAAAGTGAGTGTTACGAGGTTTACATCAGTGCAGGACACAAAGGGAACTTAGAAGCGGTGAAAAAAGAGTGCCCCTGCCCCGGGGGCAGGGGCACTCCTGAGAAAGAAAAACCGCCGATTTTTGGGATGATTCAGCGATGTCCAGAGGTGGCAATCGTCATGTTAGCAATTTGGAGCAAATAGCGATTGAACCGCCGATCAAGGCTACGGCTAGGCCGGGCAGCCTTGTCTACACCGATAAACATGCCATCTATAACCCACTGCCAGAGTGGGCTACGAACATAAGATGGGTTGTCAGGGTCGGGGCGAGTACGCCCCGACCCTGACGAAGGCAAAGATGACTTTCATTAAACCCATATTAATACGATGGAAGGGTTTTGGTCACTTTTTCGCTCTTGGTTCCGTCCGCATCGGGGTATTTCTCAACAGAAATTACCCCTCTACTTAGGTTTTTTTGAGTTGGTTTATAATACCAGAAAACGAGATAAAGCTTTATTGAAAACTCTGTTGACTTAACTCCCTCGAAGCCTTATTGAGCCAAGATTAATTGGTTTTTGCCTTTACTTCACCAATTAAAGGCGGGTTGATAGAACCATTAACGCCGTAAACAGCAAATTTATAACACTCCTTGTTTTTTAAACCTGAGATGGTTATGTAGTCTAATTTTGCAGGCGAACTATAATCTCTAGTTAATGGATTTTGTGGATACTTAGATGTAGTTTTGCATTTGTTTGCTAAATCCCAGGATTCTTTAAAGCAAACTTTTACCCTTATGAATGACTCTCCTGGAGAAGACCACTCTAATCCAACTTGGCTACTTGACGTACCTGTTACTGATACAGATCCTATACCTCTATCATTGCCTGTACACTTCGGACGAGGCCAAGCATATGCCGTAGATGTAGTAAGTACTACAGCACAGATTGCAATTGCCCCTACACGAACTTTTTGATGAATACTTGTTGACAGGTTATTCATAACCAATTACGCCCTCATTAAGCTTTACACTAACTACTCGTCAGCACAAGCAGAAATTTATGCCTGGTGTTACAAAAGTTCATATTTTATATGCTGGAAGGAATTTTCGTATTGGATTGCCCATTTAGCTCAATAGCTGTTTCAGGGAGGTGGAACACACATAGAGTTCTTGGTAGGATGCCGACAGCAGATAGAACCTGAGTCTGAGATGATCAACCTTGCTACCCTGAGCGACGATGCCAAATGTTATCAGACGGTACGCTTTTCGACGATGTGCTGATGGCGTAACCTGTCCGCGCTGTGATAGCTGGGAAGTTATCAAGCGGGAAATGATGACACTCAACCTCATTGTCAACGATATCAGTGCAAAGGCTGCTGCTTTCAGTTTGATGACTTGAAAGACACCATTTGCCTTATCTAGTAGCAACACGCATACCTGCTGGAGAGGCGTTAGCTCCGTCCTCCAACGAAGGTCGCTTCTGGCTGCACTGCGGTCAAATTCGTAAGGGAGAAAATATAGATTCGCCAGCGGTGGGAGAAAGTTGGGGCTATCCCAATACTTCTCGGTTAAGCTCTAAGCAGTGTTGAGAATGGAGAAGTTAAGATGTTCACATTGAGTTCCAGTTCCCCTATGAAATGGCTTTTTAGACGGGAACTTTGAGCGAGA